>JAGQWA010000320.1 GCA_020437725.1 Bacteroidota bacterium
CCTTCTCCTTATAATACCAGATCCGCTATCGTCTAAAATGTTTAAGGCAGGATTGCCAATATATTCTAAGTCGCCACTGCCCAAAACACTTACAGTTAAAGTATCGTTTACCCAAGCACCAACATCGCCACTACCATCAATGGTAACTACACAAGTATCTGATTCAAAATCAAAAGCGTCTATATCTCCGCTGCCATCTATGTAATAACGGGCTTTGCTTCCCTTTCCTTCAATATCAACATCACCGCTGCCGTCAATATCAACTCTTAAATCATTGGTGAACACTTCGAGATTGGCATTGCCAGAACCATTGATACTCACGGTTAATTTTGGGGTATTAATGGCATCTCTGGTTGACGCATTTCCAGAACCGTTTAACTCAATTTCGTTGAGTTCGTTTACGTAGATTTTAACCTTAATGTCTTTTCTAGGATCAACACAATCAACATTGTAATCCAATATCAGTTTATCGCCAAGCACTTTTGCTGTGATGAGATCAACAATGTTTTCGTCACCTGAAATTTCAACCGAATGGTCATCGTCGTGATAAATTTCTATATCGAATGAAGCATTGAGCTCAATTTCATAAAATTCTGGTAGGCTTTTCTCAATTTCATCATATTCACCATTTCCGTAAATACAGTCGAAATAATTGCCATCGCAAGCAGCAAATGTCATTAAGCTAAGAGCGGCTGCAGGTAGTAAAAGTTGTTTAATTCGCATGTTATCATTGTTTCTTATTGAACAATGACAGGCATTAAATGCAGTAGTTGCATTACGAGCTCTTATCCCCAAATTTTCTCTAGAAAATCAGCACTTAGGTTAGGCTCAAAGGTTTTCTCCCACATGGTTCTATTGAGCATGAGTAGTTCCCAATTCCACCAATTTTGGTATTGCTGAATAAATTCTAACGACCAACAAACTTTTTGATTTAAGCACAATCCACGGTCGGTTTCAAAATCCAATTCATTTGCATATTCAGCCACAAATTCTGGAGTCCAATCTATGCCGGTGTTCATACTAATTCCATCAGCATGCCAATTAAGTTCACTTCCAAATTCTGCAAAAAATGCATCGTTAAAAGGCAGAGACTCAATTCCACTTAGAATAAAGAAATTTATGTCATCCCTATGTTCCTTAAGAAGATCCAATGTCCAAGGCACCCCTGGGTTTCCGCTAGCAAACCACCAATCTATATCGGCTGAATGGTTATGAATAAACTCAGGCGACCATGGCAAACCTTCGTTGGTAGAAAGCGATTGCCACGACCATTTGTGCGCATACTTAGCTATTAATATATCATTCCAAGGCAAGCCAGGATTTGCCGCAAGTGATTCCCACTCTAATTCAGCTTCATACTTATTCAACAAATCTTCGGTCCAATTAATATGCGGATTTAAACTAATCATTGAAAAATCCCATTTATCAGCATACAAATCAATTATGCCTTGGCTCCATGGCAAACCCGCATTGTTGCTCAACGCTGGCCAAACCCAAAACTCTTCGTATTTGGTAAGCAATTCGGTTGTCCAACCCACTTTATCGTTTTCTGACAACGACAATATGTTCCAATAATCCTCAAACTTCTCAAACAATTCGGGGCTCCACGGCAATGCCGGATTATAACTCAACACTTCCCAATCCCAATTTTCAGCAAAGGTTTCAATAAGTTGAGCAGTCCATTTCATTTTGCGATTAGACGAGAGCAAAACCCAGTTAATTTGTTCTTTATACTGCTCAATTTCTTCTGGAGTGAAAGGATAATTTCTTGAAACGGTTCCGAGTTTAAACAGGTCGTTACCGTTCAAAAAATCTATATAGGCTTGGTTGCTCATTTTAGTTAATGAATGTTTCGTTCAAGAATTTATTTAATGGGTACAAAGATTTTAAAACTGACAGGGCGTATTCTGCAAAGTCGGCCTGCACTAGAGATTTATCGCTAAGTTCATGCACCGCAAAAAAGCCACTTAAGCTTAACAAATCAATGTCTTTATGGTCTTTTGGAAACCCTTTTGGTGCGCCTTGAATACTTCTTTGCTCCAATCCCCCAAATTTGGCCATGAAAGCTTCATTATTAATTATGGTTCTAAGCTCATCTGCCGTGTATTCGAGCTCTTGATGCAATTTCTTTAACACAGGGCCAGCAGGTGCATACATTCCGCCCGCCAAAAAGGAGTTACCTGGCTGCACCTGAATATAATAACCAGCGTACTCAGACTTTCTGCCACCCATGGCTATATAAGCGCCAAAATGGGTTTTATAAGGTGCTTTAAATCGGGAAATGGCCAAGTTTCTTTTTTGCGGAAATATGCAGTCTTCGGCTTCTAAACCCAGCAAATGATGGTCAAACTCCTGCAACTTTTCAATTAATTGTTGCACCAAAAGTTTAAAGTCGTGCTTGGCGCTTCTTATGGCCAAAATATGCTCTTGCACCCATTCTTCGGTGTTATTATCACTTAATTCCTGAAGAATATGTACGGTGCTTTTGTTCATTATTTCCAGTTGATGGTTAGGTTTTGAGCGGTGGCAATTTCTTCTAAATTGGCTACCACCGATTCGTGAACAGGAATACCTTCACTCTGCCGTTTGGCGGCAAGATTGGCTTCTATTTCTCCTGGAATGAGAACTCTTTCTATGCCTTTGTTTGGCTGGCTGTTTTTAAAGGCCAAAATCCATTTATCCATTCTGGCTTTAAACTGGGGTACATCCATAAAGGCGTCAATGTTCCAAACACCAATAAAATGCCCTAGGCCTTCTCCTACCCTTTCCATATCGTGCCCCAAAAACGGCACAAAAGGCGGCACCCAAGGGCCAAAATTGGCACCACTTAAAACACCGGTAAAAATATCAACCCAGCTGGCCAAGCCATAGCCTTTATAGCTTGAATGCGCCAACGAACTGCCTAAAGGCAACATGGTTCCGCCATCAATTAAAGCATTGGCGCTGGTGGTGTCTTGTCCGTCTTTTGTTTGGGCGTATCCAATGGGAATGTCCTCGCCTTTTCTTTTGGCTACTTCCAATTTTCCATTGGCAACAACTGTGGTAGCCATGTCTAAAATAAATGGCTCTTGTTCGCCCGCTGGAATACAAACACATATAGGGTTTGTTCCGAGCATTCTATCGTTTCCACCTGCCGGGGCAACCAATGGGCTGGCGTTGGTCATCACCATAGCAATCATGTTGTGCTCAATGGCCTTTTTGGCGTGTGCCATAGCAATTCCAAAATGTGATGAGTTCTTTATTGCTACCCAACCAGAACCATGCGCTTTGGCTTTTTCAATGGCAATGTTGCAGGCATAACCTGTATTGTACAAACCCAAACCTTTGTCGCCATTTAAAATGGCTGTAGTGGTTCTTTCTCTCTCTATAAATGGGGTGAAATCTGGCTTAATAATACCTTCTCTAACTTGACGCAAATAGCCGTGCAGCCTACCTACTCCATGAGATTCAATTCCACGCAAATCAGCTTCTACAAGCACTTTGGCTGCTATTAGCGCAACATCAGGCTTAAACCCAACGCTAATAAAAACATGGCTAACAAATTGGGTTAAGTCTTCTGCTCGAATTACTCGATTCATACCGCTATTTTACGTACATGCTTTTTAGAAGCGTTGCTAAATGAACGCACTCAATATCAATTCCTTGCTTACTGAAATAGCCTTGCAATTGCAATTGGCATTGTGGTTCTTCAAACACTATTACTTCAGGATTTAAAGCGAGAACCGGTTCAAGCGACTTCTCTAATTGCTCAATGGCCAAATCTTCGTGCAAAGTGCTCACTACGCCTATGTTTCCGCAGCAGCCATTTGCCTTTTTAGTATTGAGCATTTCTAGACCTTTTTCAGCCAAAAACTCTGAAACCGTGTTGTCTAAACCACATTCAACCTGACCTGAACACGATGCCCAATGGTAATATTTCTTGTTGGGCACGATTGGTGTTTCCGATTCCAATTCACCCAAAATAAACTGGGCAAACTCTTTAAAACGACTTTGCAGAGTTCTGTAAACATTGTGATTAGAAGTATTTCTAAAAAACTGGTCGTAGTGCTTTTGCACCATGGTACTGCATTGCGTACTTGGGCAAACCACTTGGCTGTTTACATTAAAATCTTCCAGAAATTTATTGGCCACTTCTCGCGTGGTGTCTTTTAAGCCTGAAAAGAAACTTGGCATTCCACAACAAGTTTGGGCTGGGTTGTAATTAACCTTATACCCCAAATGTTCTAGTAGTGCAACCATGTCCCA
>JAGQWA010000321.1 GCA_020437725.1 Bacteroidota bacterium
GCACTACAATTTTATCACCTTCATGTGGTTTGCCCTTAATGGCTTGGCTTGCTTTTCCGTAGCCAATTCCGCCCGCGAGCATAATTACTTTATCGTAGCCTAACCTGCGAGCGTCAAGCTCTCACCCTTTGGGGGAGCCGGAGGGGGCTTTCCTTATGTAAATGGTGGCTTGTTTGGTCAAAAAATTAGTTCACCAAGATTTACAGCTAAGGCAAGAAAAACGCTTATTGAGCTAGGCGATTTGGACTGGAAAAATATCAATCCCGATATTTTTGGCTCTATGATACAAGCGGTGGTAGATAAAGACTACCGTAGTGATTTGGGAATGCACTATACTTCGGTAGAAAATATTCTAAAACTCATTAAGCCGCTATTTTTAGATGAACTTTATGAAGCTTATGAGGAAGCCACCACTATTAACCAACTGCAAAAACTTATTAACCGAATTGCCAAAATCAAATTCTTTGACCCTGCCTGTGGTAGCGGGAATTTCTTGATTATCACCTACAAAGAAATCCGCTTGTTAGAAATAAAGATTCTGCAAAAGATTACCGATTTAGAATCCAATCCAACTTTTAAATGGACTACCGTTAACCTCTCACAGTTTTACGGAATAGAGATAGACGATTTTGCTAACGAAATGGCTATTCTCTCTCTTTGGTTAGCAGAACACCAAATGAACCGAATTTTTGAAGAAATGCTGTTTGATTACGGTAAGTCAAAACCGATTCTCCCACTTAAAGAAGCAGGGCAAATACAACAAGGCAATGCCACCAGAAGAAATTGGAATGAGGTATGCCCTATTTCTGAAAAAGACGAGGTGTATGTGATTGGAAATCCGCCTTATTTGGGAGCAAGGTTACAGGATGCTGAACAGAAAAGGGATATGAAAATTGTTTTCCACGGAAAGAGTGGATACAACAATATGGACTACATCGCTTGTTGGTTTTATAAAGCAAAGGATTACATAAAAGGTAACAAGGCTAAATGTGCTCTAGTGACAACCAATTCAATTTGTCAAGGGGAACAAGTAGCTTTAATATGGCCTTCAATTCTTTCGGATAACATTGAAATTGATTTTGCTTACCAATCTTTCAAATGGACTAATAATGCCAAAGGAAATGCAGGAGTTACTGTAATTATTGTTGGGCTAAGAAACGTAAGCAATGAACCAAAATATTTATTTACGGATAATTTCAGAAAACTTGCGAAAAACATCAATCCGTACTTGTTAGATGGTTCCAATACTGTTGTTATAGGGAGGAGTAAACCACTATCCAAATTTCCTGAAATAAGTTTTGGAAATATGGCTAATGATGGAGGCAATCTTTTATTAAGTGAAGAAGAAAAAGAAGAGTTAATAAATCAAAATCAAACTTCAAAAAAATTCATTAAACCATTTATTGGAAGTTCAGAATATATAAGAGGTAATAAAAGATTTTGTCTTTGGATTAAAAATGATGAATTAAAAGAGGCATACAAAATACCTGAAATTGCAAAACGAATTGATAAAGTTGAAATTCACAGACTTAATAGCAATCGGAAAGCGACTCAAATATTAGCGGAAAACCCTAATCTTTTTGGAGAAATAAGGCATCAAAACTCAGATTCTTTATTGATACCAAGACACACTTCCGAAACAAGAGATTATATCCCAATTGGTTTTTTTGATTCCGAAACAATTATTGCGGACTCTGCAATGGCAATCTACCACGCTGAACCTTGGCTTTTCGGTGTTATTTCTTCACGAATGCATATGGTTTGGGTAAGAAATGTTGGTGGTAAATTGAAAACAGATTATCGCTATTCAGCAAAACTTTGCTACAACACCTTCCCTTTTCCGGACATCACCACCAAGCAAAAGGAGAATTTGAATCAATACGTGTTTGATATTTTGGATGAGCGGGCCAAACACCCCAGCAAAACTATGGCTCAGTTGTACAACCCAAGCACAATGCCCAAAGGTTTATTGCAAGCCCATCAAGCACTCGATACTGCCATAGAGCAATGTTACCGTTTGCAACCTTTTAAAAACGATACCGAGCGTTTGGAGTATTTGTTTAAGCAGTATGAAGAAATGCTACAAAAAGACACGCTGTTTGCGAAGCAGAAGAAAAAACGTCTGAACCGCTGATTCATTTGATTGAATGATTAAACTATGATTTGTGAAAAATGATTAAAGAACAATATAAATACTCTGAATTGACAGGCAAGATTATTGGCTGTGCTATGGAAGTTTATAAAATATTGGAGAATGGTTTTACTCATTTTTGTTATTTGTTTTTTAATGGTATTCGTGAATGCTTCGCATTTCAGGATGTTATTTACCAAAGGGCATTGGCAAAAGAGATGTTATTGCAGGGTGTCGGGTTTTCGATGGAACACGAAATGCCTATTTTTTATAAAGAAGAGCAAATTGGAACAAGAAGAGTAGATTTTTTAGTTGAAGATGTGATTTCTGTTGATTTAAAGGCAGTAATCCAAACCGAAGATGTTCATTTGGTTCAAGCCATCAATTATTTAGAGGCTTACAATATAGAGGTTGGTCTATTGATAAATTTTGGCGTGAAAAGCTTAAAGTTTAAACGCTTGATCAATTCAAAATTCAATCAAGGGAATCAAAAAATCAGATAAAATCATAGTTCAGACAATGGGAAGTGAAATGATAGATGTGCTCAATAACTTATTGTCGCTTACTACCGAAAATGAAGTAGTAGAGTTTAAGGAAGCGAAAAACCAATACGACAAAGATAAATTAGGTAGGTACTTTTCTGCATTGAGCAACGAGGCTAACCTTAAAGGCAAGCCAAATGCTTGGATGGTATTTGGTGTTGAGAACGATAAATCTGTTGTGGGTACTAAAATTAACGACAATCAAATTAATGACTACAAGGCAGAAATGGCTAACCATACCAGCCCTAAGTTATCGTTTGTAGATGTGCATAAAGTGAGCTATAATGGTTTAGATGTTTTGATGCTTGAAATTCCTGCTGCACCACAAGGAAATCCCGTTTCATGGAAAGGGTTTTGGTACGGTAGAGATGGCGAAAGTTTGGGATCATTAAATATAAATGAATTAGATAGCATTCGTAACCAAAACAAAGCAATTGATTGGTCGGCCCAAATTATTGAAGGTGCTACATTATCAGATTTAGATGCTGATGCTATTACTAAAGCCCGGGAAATGTTTGCCATTAAAAACCCCAAACTAAAGGAGCAATTACCCACTTGGGATAATCTTACTTTTTTAAACAAAGCAAAAATTACCATTAAGGGCAATATAACCAATACCGCCATTTTATTATTAGGCAAGGCTGAATCAGAACATTTCATCTCTCCTGCTACCAGTAAAGTATCATGGATTTTAAAAGATAAAGACGGCATAGAGAAAGATTATGAACACTTTTCTTGTCCGCTTTTATTAGAGGTAGAAAACATAAAGGCTAAAATCAGAAACTTAAAATACAGGTATATAAAAGATGGCTCTTTGTTTCCTGACGAAGTAGATCAATATGACCCTTACATTATTCGAGAGGCGTTGAATAACTGCATTGCTCATCAAGATTACGCCTTAGGAGGAAAAGTGAACATCATAGAAAAAGAAGACGGAGAACTTACCTTTTCCAACTTGGGTTCATTTATTCCTGTTTCTGTAGAAAAAGTAATTCATGCCGATGCTCCAGAATCAAAATATCGCAATGCATTTTTAGCCAATGCTATGGTAAACCTGAATATGATAGATACAATTGGTAGTGGTATTAAACGAATGTTTGTTATTCAGAAAAACAAATACTTCCCTTTACCCGATTATGATATTTCAAACAATCAAGTACAGGTGAAAATTACGGGGAAGGTATTGGATATTAAATATGCCAGAAAAATTGTTCAAGTACCTGATCTTTCTTTAGACGAAATTATTCTGCTAGATAAAGTTGCCAAGCAAAAAGCATTGACAGATTTGGAGATTGCAGCCTTAAAATCTAAAAAGTTAATTGAAGGCAGAAAGCCAAACTTTCACATTTCGTCAGAGGTAGCAAAAGCATCAGGCGATAAGGCTAAGTACATTAAGCAAAGAGGGATTGACGATAACTATTGCATGAAAATCATTCTTGATTACATAAATGAGTTCAAGGTAGCTTCACGTTCTGAAATTGAAGATTTGGTTTTAATCAAGCTTTCAGATGTATTGGATGAAACACAAAAGAAACACAAAGTGAAAAACTTGCTTCAAAAA
>JAGQWA010000322.1 GCA_020437725.1 Bacteroidota bacterium
CACAAAACCGCCAATCCTATCCACCTAAAATCAGCAGAAAGCATTCTATCAAATTCCTCACCCAATTTATTTGGCGGATACAGTCTGAAAAACAGATACAGTCCAATACCTAAAAAAACAATGTAAATGGCTGTTTTGGTGTACTTCTTCAAACTAATTACAATTGGGTTTGGTATTTCTAAATTAGCAAGTTGTCCATTAATCGCACATTGCCAAGTTTAGCAGCGCAAAGAACTAGATAGTTTTCGTTTTTAGTCCATTGCTCAACATTATTTAATGTTTCAGGATTTCGAAGCTCAAAATACTCAGCCTTTAAACCCGCGTTATTTATTTCATTAAAAGCTGCTGCGAGCAATTGATTAAGATTATCATCACCTTTATGCTGTTTAAGGGCATTCATTTGCGCATAAAGCACTTCTGCCTTTACCCTTTCTTCTTGTGTAAGCAACTGGTTTCTTGAACTTAGTGCCAAACCACCTTGGTTTCTTTGCGTTTCTAAACCAACTACTTCAACTCCTTTATTATAATGAGCCGATGCACCTTTTACCATTAGGTATTGTTGGTAGTCTTTTAGTCCAAAAAAGGCGTGTGTAGGTTTCACGTTTTCAAATAGCGACATTACCACCGTTACCACACCTTGCAAAAATCCGGGCCTATGTTTACCTTCTAAAATGCTTGTAATATGCGGAATGTCAAAGTCGAGAATTTGATCGATTCCATTAGGGTAAAGCTCAGAAACTGTTGGTAAATACACCATGTTGCATGAGCTATTTTCTAGAATGGCTAAATCGCTCTCGTTATTTCTCGGATATCTTTCAAAATCGCCTTTATCGTTAAACTGAGTAGGATTTACAAAAATGCTTACAATGGTTATATCGCAAACTTGAGCACATTTTTCAACCAAAAACAAGTGCCCGTTATGCAGTGCCCCCATGGTTGGCACAAAGCCAATGGTTTTTTTCTGCGCTCTAAATTGATTAAGAGCAACTTGAAGAGACGAAGCGTTGTAAAATATTTGCAATTCTTGAGCGTATAAAGCCGCCAAATCTAATGGAACTTTCAGCTTTAGAACGTTTTTAGTTAATTTTGTGCGCCAATTTTTTAGGCACCTAACTAAAGGTATTTATATGTCATTGAAAATTCTTTACGTTACGCATGAAATGGATCCGTATGCAAGTTTAACGGATATCAGCAAAATGGCTCGACAGCTTCCTGAGCACATGCAAGACGAAGGGATGGAGGTAAGGGTTTTTATGCCCCGGTATGGAAAAATTAATGAGCGCAAGCACAGACTTCATGAGGTTATTAGGCTATCAGGAATCAACATTCCTGTGGCCGACGAAGACAACCCAATGATTATTAAAGTGGCTTCGTTACCCATTGCTAAAATTCAAATTTACTTTTTAGACAACGAAGACTTCTTTCACCGAAAAGCTTATTTACACGACGAAAACCAAGAGTTCTTTTCTGATAACGACCACCGAACCTTGTTCTTTAACAAGGGTGTAATTGAGATAGCTACCAAGCTTGGTTGGGAGCCCGACATTATTCACATTATGGGCTGGATGGGCAATTTAATTCCTTATTACGCCCGCACCCAGTATAAAAACGAGCCGGTTTTCAAAAACGCCAAAATCGTATTTAATACTTACGGTAACGATTTTACCAACCCAATTGGAGAAAAATATGCCCAAAATGGCCATATTGATTCGGAAATGCCAGATTTCCTAAATTTAAACAACCCTAATTGCCAGGATTTGTATAAAATAGGAGTTACCTATGCTGACGCCGTTATCAATTCTTCTAACGGCAACATGCAAGAGCTTACCGATTATATTAAAACACTCGAAAAACCCGTTCTGCATTGTGCCTTTACTGAAGAAAATGAATCTGAATACATTGAATCTACAAAAAACTTCTACAAAGAGATTTTACAATAATCTTTTTGCCGCAATAGCCATTTTAATGCTACATTCAGCTTGTTCTACAAGCGACAATGAAGCACTAGACCTGCCACTTGATTTACCCACTTATCAGCATAACGAGGTAAGATTAGACCAAGTAGAATTAAGCACCATAAAATCAAAATCATCAAGAACAGACAATCTTGATTTTGCATTGATAGGTTTACTCAATGACTCTATCTACGGAAGTACGCAGGCTACATTTTATACTCAAATTGGACTAGGTGGCCTGGTAAACATTCCAAAAAACGCCATTATTGACTCTGTTGTATTTAGGTTGAATTTTATTGGTGGCTATGGAAATAGCAGTTTTAAACATAATTATGGCCTTTTTGAAGTTGCCGATTCGTTTGAATTAGATAGTAAATACACCAACACCAGCAATCTTGCTTTGGGGTCAAAATTGGCTGAGATAAACCAAAAACGCTTTACTGCAAACTCAAAGTCATTAAGCTTTAGAATTGATAACTTTTGGCATACCAGCAATGCATTTGTTGGTAAAGAATACAGCTCTTCATCTCAAATTCAGAAAGAAATAATTGGTTTTGCAGTACAAGCCAATTCTTCGCCTGAAGTAAACGACGGCTACGTTGGCTACTTTAGCCCAACAAATGCCGAAAGCGGTGTTTTTGCACATTACCACTATTACGAACGAAACGATAAGAATGAATTAATTAAAACCGATGCCCTTTTGCAACTAACATTTAAAGATGGAACCAAAAGGTTTAGCCAAGTGCTACATGATTATAATGGAGCACCTGTTCAAGCTTATTTAAATGCCGACAGCACTTCTGCAAGCCGAGGTTTTGTGCAAGCCATTGGGGGCTCAACCATTAGCATAAACCTGCCAGAACTTACGCATTTTAGAGACTCAGGCGAAATTGCTATTCAAAAAGCCGAGCTTGTTTTACCGGCTGAGCTTAATGTGCAACCCGCCAATTTGCCACCACTTTTATTTTTAGATTTAAAAACGAAAAACCCCGCTGGCACTGTGGTCGATGTGCTTGATAGAGGAAATTTTTACTGGGCTAGAAATTATTCATCGGCAAAAGGTGGTTATGTTTATCTCATTACTTCAGAAGTACAGTATATGCTAACTGAGCATAAGCGAGATGAAGAGTTCAAAATTCAACCCCTAATTCTACAGCCAGTAGTAAACGACCCTATTGCATTTTCTGCTGGTAGAATAGTAATAAAAGGAGGAAAATCTACTCGAAAAGATGGTGCACATATAAATCTTTACTACTCAAAACTTGACCCTAAGTGATAATAACCGTAAAGCCAAGTATAACGTCAGCAGATTTTAAAGAATTAAGTCATTTTATAGCTCAGTTCGACGAATCGGTAAACAGCTTAAATTTTCTTGGCCAAAACGTATTATTTCTACCAAAAAACACCTTGTCAAAGGAACAGGTAAACGCCATTGAAACCCATTCTGCAGTTGAAAAAGTGGTGTTTCCGCCGCAAGCCTACCAACTTTGTAGCAAAGAATGGCGAAACGAGCCTACCAGTTTTTCAATTGGTAATACACAAGTAGGGCCCAATCAATTATCAATTATTGCAGGCCCTTGCGCAGTAGAAAGCGAAGAACAAATTTTTACAGTAGCTAAAAAACTGGCCGAACTTAATGTTGAGTTCATTCGTGGCGGAGCATACAAACCCAGAACATCGCCCTATTCGTTTCAAGGCCTAGAAACTGAAGGGCTTAAATTAATTAGAAAAGCCGCCGATGCCTATGGGTTAAAAGTGGTTACTGAAGTAGTTGACAGAAGCGTGCTTGACGATGTTGCTCAATATGCCGATGTACTACAAATAGGTGCCAGAAACATGCAGAATTTCTTCTTATTAAAAGAATTAGGCAGAATTGATAAGCCTATTTTTTTGAAACGCGGAATGAGCGCTAAGATTCATGAATGGCTGGCCGCAGCAGAATACATTATTGCAAATGGTAACCCTCGCATTATACTTTGCGAGCGCGGCATAAGAACTTTTGACGATAGCCTAAGAAACACCCTTGATGTGGCAGCTATTCCGCTCATAAAAGATCTAAGCCATCTACCCATTTTTGCCGACCCAAGTCATGGAACAGGCAACCGAAAATACATTGAACCCATGGCCATGGCCGCTGTTGCGGCGGGTGCAGATGGTATAATGGTTGAAGTTCACCCCAACCCAGATTTAGCTTTAAGCGACGGAGATCAGTCAATTGAACTTCGTTCACTAGAAAAGCTTTTGAACTCAATAAGAAATTTACGAAACA
>JAGQWA010000323.1 GCA_020437725.1 Bacteroidota bacterium
AATTAAAACCAATACTCCTATGGTTCCAGCCACTGTTCCGGCGGCCAATCCAGGTCCTATATATAGAAGAAGATTACTCAACAAACCGTCCATTTTCGAGTCTCAAATATCGTGTCCAAGTTGGTAATTGCATTTTTTTATAATTGCCAATATATGGTATAAAGGTCTTCCAAGCCAACTTTCCATCGCTATCTACTTTGCACAATAAGCCCATATTATTAATTTCTACAAAAGAAGAACCATCAGGCTGAATTTGGCAACGGCCCTGTATTTGAGTAAAAAGGCCATTTTCTTTAAATGCACTTAAATGATAATTGTAGGTTGAATCTGTTTTAAGATTATAAATAGTTATGCTATTAAATGCACTGTCTGAGTTTAAATAGTCCATTTGGTTTTGCCCATGGTATTGTAATCTTTTTCTGGTTTGAGAAAACAACACATTATTGTTAAAAACTGAAATGGAGCAAGAATCTATCACATCAACATCGTGTTGGCAAAGCCAAGGGCCCGTTTTATACCATAAAATAGAATCGTTTTCTGGTCGGTAAAGAAAAATGGTACTTATGTTTCGGCAACTGAGTAGCAAATCTCCTTTTTTCCAAAATGCTCCGTTATTTAAAATAGGTTCAATATCGTTTAAGTGGTAAGGATCTAAATGCGCTATTGTGCGTGCGCTTGGGTGCCTGTAAGTAAATTTACGAAGCAAGCCATTGGTTCTTAGTATTTCTGATAATGGTCTATCAAAAAGAATGGCACCAGTTTTTGGGTTAATTTTTTTTAAACCATCATCTTGAAAACCATATTTTTTAGACTCTTCGCTGTTGGTATTTATGCTGCACGCCCAAATATTTCCTTGGTAATCTATTTCAATAGAATGGTGGCAAGTAGCAGCACATTGCCAAACCAACTCGCTTTTTTTGTTAATGCAAAAGAGGGTAGAGTTATCGCCAGTACTAAAAATGAGCGACGAATCTCTAAGCATTAAAGGGTGCAATATTTGCAAAGCCTTCTCGGTTTTGGCATACCATTCTTTTGAAAGGTCTATGGCAGCAAAACCATTCTCGTAATCTGTTTTGAATTTGGCAAATGCATCTTTTTTAGTTTGCAAAAACCATTTGTTGTCTAAATGCCAACTATGAATAATTTTACCAGAATTGAGCGCTTTTAACCACACACATAGTTCTTGATTATCATTAAAACCAGAAAAAAGTAAATAGCCTTTTTCGCCTTCAATAGCCTTGTTAATTGTTTGTGCATTATCAGAAATTGGCCCGTTTACCCAAAGTGGATTCTCAAGTTTTTCTAGTCTTCCTGAAAACAAATCCTCCACCTGCAAACCATATTGGTTAATTTTTGAAGCCAAGCTTTCAATAGCGTTGAGTTCTGTTCCCTTCTTACGTTTCACTTCAGTTCTATATCCAAACCATGCAAATACAAAGCACAATAACAGAGTTAGGTACAACCAGCGCAAAAATGGCATTATTTTACGCGACTTACTCATTCTGTAAATCCATTGTTTGTTTTTGAATAATAACGCGGCCAGCTAGCGCTCATCACCTGTGTTTCATTATCCGCATAGGGAATATAGGTTTGCCAAATAATGTCTCCCGCAGGGTTCATTTTGTAGAGCATTCCTGAATTGCTTTCGTCAAGAAAGAGCGAGCCATTTTCTAAAATCTCATGCCTGCCTTGGCTGGCTGTGAAGAAATTAATGGTCTTCAAATACTCAGAATATGGGGTTGAAATCAAGTTTGAATTAAAATGATAGAGTACTATATCGCTGTTAGCTGGCTGGTTCATGGGTATTGACACTTCACCAAAAGCAATGTTGTTGTTAAAGGCAGAAATGGTTGAGTCATTCACAATGTCAACATCATGAACCGAACAAAGCCCTTCGGTTGTTTTCCAAATTATTTTTTTGGTTGAAGGCCTATACAAAACCAACATGCTCTGCACGGGTAAGCTTAAAAAAATGTCGCCTTTCTGCCAATGCTTTGCAGTTTTTAAAACAGGTTGAACATCATTTAAATGGAAGGGATCGTTGCCAAACATTTTTACCGCAGCGGCATGAGAAAAAATTTCTTCAGCCAATAGATTATTGATTTTAAAAATCTCGGTAAGTGAGTGGTTTTGCAATGTTTTGCCAGTATTAATATCAATACAAATTGCGGCATCGTCTTTATATTCATATTGTTTGGCTAATGGGTTTTTTAAATCTACCCCACAAGCCCAAATATTGCCATTTGCATCTTGTTCAAAACCATGGTGCACCAAATCTTCTGATCTCCAAATCAGCTCAGAATTCTTATCTAATCTATAAAGATGTCCTAAACCGCCACAATTAAAAACAATCGAGTAGTCTTTTAACAGAAGTGGATTTCCTAATTCAATGGCGAGTTTGTTTCGGGCAATTCGGTCATTTTTTAAAGGAACGCCTAATTCACCTTTTTCAAAAGCTTCAACAATAAGTTCTTTCGATCTATTTAGGTCATTTAATATCAAGTTCATATTTGGAAACCACTCGTGCAGTATTTTTCCTGAACCCATTTCGATGAATCTTATTACAGCTTGTTTTTCAGCATTTAGGGTTGAAAAGAGCAAATAGCCAGAATCTTGAACGGTTTGTGGCGTTGTTAACCATTTTGTATTTGGTGGCGTTTTGGTAATATTTTGCGGTTCTGAAAGGTCTTCGGCTTCGCCAGTAACCAACACCTTTAGCATATGAGGAAAACGCAGTGCAGTTTGGGAGAAACGTTCCAAGGCTGTCATATCTCTGGTTTGATGAGATTTTCGAGCAATATGCGCTCCCCACCAGCCAGCAATTAGGCAAGCCAAAACTGTTATAAATGCAAATCGAAGGAATTTCAAAGTCTGGCAAAGCTAGTTTGTGCCAATAGATTGGTTTCAATTCTTTTAGCCAATGGAGCATTAAAATTGGCGTTGAATTTCAAAGTTTAAAAACAAGAGCAAGAACGGTAGATATCCATCTATTTCTCATAGAACCTATTTTCAATGCAAAGGCTTCAATAACCATTAAGTGAACCAGTTGCATTCTGCGTTGCTAAAATCGGTAATCCTTTTAATAAGAACTGTTTAAAGAATTGAATTGGGAGGAAAAAGTTCAGGGATTTTTGTGAAGTGTGTTGACGGAATTTTAAACTACACAATTTCAACAATATACAATAAGAACATAAATGCGATCAACCAAATTCCTTTGTTCTTTAATAGACTCCATTGCATAAGATGAACGTTACCATCAACTTGATAAAATGGATTAAGAATATGAATTATTTGGACAACCGAAAGATAAGCTAATAATTTCCCAATAAATGAAAATTCCCAATAGGTCAAGTAAATTGGATATTGAATTTTGTCGAACTGAATAATGAATAAAGGTATAATGGCGATCATCAAGGCAATGGCCGAATAATAAACCCAATTTTTGAATACAATCGCACGTCCTTTATTATCATCGTCATAAGCGTAAGTGAAATTTATATTCAATAGGTTTTTACAATCTACAACGAACAAGTCGCCTGGAATTTCTAATCTTTCATTTGTCAAGTTGTTGTTGCTATAACGATGTGTTTCCTTCAATACTATTTTGCTCAAATTGTCACAAGAGTTATCTTCTAATTCATAATCAACTACAATTCCAGAGTAAAGCTTATTCCCAGTTTCAGTTTGAACTAGGACATCTGCTACCGTGAATAAAAACTTCTTATTCTTGTTAAATGATGTTCTGTATTTAGGTAGTCTTTTGTGCTGATTCGAGATCAAATAAAACCAGTAATTTTTGAATCGAAATATTTTGAAATAATCAAGTCTAAGGATTCGGACAATTGGACCAGATACAATACCAATTAAAACTGTCAATAAATATTCTAATGTTAAAAATGGTATAATTTCATTTTTTAATGAATCTCCCAAATCTTTAGGAAGAGATTTACTGTTTTCCAAATTAATTATTGCCTTATAATCAAGTAAATACTGGTTTAAATCAAGCGTAGTTCCCCATTTGTCGAATATCAGGTATGAAATTATTGCTACAAAAAGACCAGGAAATAGAGAATAGGCAAGCACATGTAAAAGCGAAATCCCACCATTAAACTGGCTTGAGAATTCACCATAAAAATAAAGACGTCGAATTAATAATCCTGGAAATAGGATTATGACAAAAATAACAATGAAGCCCCAGGTAAAAGTCATTCCAAATTAG
>JAGQWA010000324.1 GCA_020437725.1 Bacteroidota bacterium
AAGATAAATACCATTACTGCAAAACTCATTAATGACGAGCCACCGTAGCTAAACAGCGGAAGTGGAATGCCGATAATAGGGAATAAGCCAACCGTCATAGCAATGTTTACCAAAACGTGGAAGAAGATGATGGAAACTACTCCGTAACCATAAATCCGGGCAAACTTGGTTCGCTGTCGTTCAGCCAGCATAATGAGCCTGAAAAGCAAAACAGCAAAGCCCATTATTACTGCTGTTGTGCCTATCCATCCAAATTCTTCGCCAACGGTGCAGAAAATAAAATCGGTGTTTTGCTCTGGAACGAAACCGCCAGTTGTTTGGGTTCCTTGCAACCAGCCTTTGCCATCAAATCCGCCAGAACCAATAGCAATGAGCGACTGATGCACATTATAACCCAAGTCATTAGGGTCTTCAATCTTGCCCAAAAGAACATAGATTCTGTTCTTATGGTGCGTTGGAAGCACGTTTTCAACCACATAATTTACCCCAAACGATACGCCTGACGATACCAAGCTAAAGCCGGCCAACGCTACCGAAAACCAGAAGTTTTTACGGGTATAGTAAATGGCTATTATCGCTAAAAAGATGAGCACACCAATAACGATAAAAACTGAACTTACCAGCATCGAAGCAATGGAGATTAGTCCAAGCCAGGCAGGTAAAGCCAAATATATCCAATGCAAGCCTTCACGGTAAAGCATAATAATTAAAGCAAAAAACACCATGGCCGATCCAAAGTCGGGTTGCAGGCTTATTAACCCAACCGGCAGCGCCATAATGCCAAGCACCACCAATTTATGTCGATTGTTTACAATGCTAACTCCATGTCCTTCAAGGTATTTGGCTATGGCCAGAATAGTGCCGGTTTTGGCAAACTCTGATGGTTGTAAAGAAAATGGCCCAATCTGAATCCATGATACTGCGCCATTTATAGGCCTACCTAAAAGAAGCGTTAGAATTAAAAGTAAAATAGTAAATGCGAAAATGTAGTTGGAGAACGTGGAGTAAAATCGAGCGTCTATTATCAACGTAATAATGGCCAAACCAATGGAAACAACAAGCCACATAAATTGCTTACCATAGCTTTTATCTAAATCAAAAACGTTGGTAAAATTGGTAACATCATATTCAGCCGCCACAATATTTACCCAACCAAACACCATTAGTGCAACAAACACAAAAACGGTTAGCCAATCTACGTTAAACCAAAATCTACTATTCATATTATGGCTCTACGTTTTGGGTAGTTATCTCAGGTTTATGAATGAAATCTTTGCTCATCATTTTTTCTTCAATCCACTTGCGTTTTTCGCTTATTTCGCCAGTAAGGTATTTTTCAATCATAAGGCTAGCAATTGGTGCAGCCCAAGTAGCACCAAACCCTGCATTTTCTACCACCACGGCAATGGCAATTTTTGGGTTGTTTTGTGGTGCAAAGGCAATAAAGTTACTATGGTCTTCGCCATGTGGGTTTTGAGCCGTTCCTGTTTTTCCGCACATAAAAAGACTATCAACATTATACCAGCGAGCAGTTCCTGTTATAAAAACTTCTCTAAGACCTTCAACCACTATATCATAGTGTTTTTTATCTATGCTTGTTACATGTTTTTCATATTCTAAATTATGGGTTGAATCATCATACACAATTTGTTTCACAAAGTGGGGCTCAATGTAATAGCCACGATTGGCCATTACAGCCGTAAAATTGGCCATTTGTAAAGGTGTGGTGCTTATTTCGCCTTGCCCTATTCCAAGAGAAATGATGTATGATGAACGCCAACTTCCTTTGGGATACACGCGGTCATAAAATTCAACGCTCGGCATTGAGCCAGTTTTCTCACCGGGTATATCTATGCCTGTTTTTTGGCCTAATCCGAATTCGGTCATGTACTTATGCCAGTTTCTATAGCCGGCCTCGGTAGTTTTATACTTGCTTTGATCAACCGTTATTCTAAAAACATTGCAGTAATAAGAATTGCACGATTGGGCAATTGATTCTTTTAAGTTTAAATGGTTTCTATGAGCGTGGCAACCTACGTGAATGCCAATATTATAGCCACCAACACAAGAAAAAGTGGAACCTGAATGAATAACGCCTTCTTGTAAACCCACCAGTGCAACCAGTGGCTTAAAAGTAGAACCAGGTGCATAAACACCTGAGGTGGCGCGGTTATAAAGTGGTTTTAATGAATCAGTAACCAATTTGGGATAATTTTCTATTCTCTTTCTCCCAACTAAAAGCTCAGGGTCGTAATCAACGCTGCTTACCATGGCTAAAATTTCACCTGTTGAAGGTTCTATTGCCACTATTGCCCCTAACTTATTTTCTAGAAGTGCTTCGCCATATCGTTGTAGCTCCGCATCAATTGTTGACTTTAAAGTGGCGCCAGGCTTGGCCGGAATATCAAATTGTCCTCCCTCGTACTTGCCAATTTCGCGCACATATTTATCAACTATTACTAGTGCTTTTCCTTTTTGACCACGTAGCAGTGGTTCATAATGTTTTTCTAGGCCATCTTTTCCAATTTGTTCAGCCGGAAAATAGTATTTATCAGATTCATCAATTTCTTTTTGGTTCACTTCACCCAAATAACCAAAAGTATGTGCAGCAATGGGGTAGGTGTAGTTGCGTTGAGTTTGTGCTTGAAGGTTAAACCCACGAAATTCAAATTTCAACTCTTGAAATTTCGAAACCTGCTCTTCTGTGAGCATCCTATAAAAGTCGTTTTCCTTATAACTTGAAGCTCGCCAGTCGTCTTTAATCTCTTGAAATTTGTTTGGAATATAACTGGGGTCAACTCCCAACAAATTGGCCAGCAACAAGGTGTCAAATGGGGTTACTTTTTTTGGAGTTACTCGAAGGTGATAAATGGGTTTGTTTCCAACTAAAATTAAGCCATTTCTATCAAGAATTAAGCCGCGAGATGGAAAGGTGTATTTCTCTTTTCTTGAAATGTTTTCGGCATATTGCTTGTATTCTTCATCTATTATTTGAACGTAGAAAAGTCTGATAATTAGTATGCTGAATAGCACGCCAATTAGGCCAATAACCAGTATTCGTCTGCTTTTATACAGATCTTTCATAATGGCCGGCGTTTCTCTGATCGATAAAACAAAATCTCAACTATCACAATAAGAATGGTAGTGATAAGTGTATTGGTTAAAATAGCAAATAGGGTTCGCCAAATATTGCTAGCGCTAAAACTTTCAATACTTAATACCAAAGCACCATGAATGAAAATGGTAACCATTACATAAAGAAGAAAATTGGTAAAGCCTAGCATAAACACATGTGGAGAGTAGTTTTCAGTTTCTAAATCGCTAGCCAATAAAACTTTGATTAATGGTTCTCTCGTGTAAGCTATTATTACAGAGGCAAAGGCGTTTATTCCGTAAGACAGTGAGAATATGTCAACTATTAAACCCATGGCAAAAGCGTATATCATAAAACCCGCTCTGTTGGCACCCATAGGATAAAAAAGCAGGGCGAAAACATAGATTAATGGCTTAGCCAAGTTAAAAACATGAAACTGCTGAAAGATGGTAACCTGAAGCAAAACGCTCAAAAAGCCAACAAAAAGGAACGATATAGGAAATCTGGTTCTCATTAATTGGTTTTCTCTTCAAGTTCTTTCTTTTCTTGGTCGCCAAGGTTTTTTACCACATACACATGCTTCAAATTCCGCAAGTCTTCGTATAGTTTAACGGTAATGTCAAGATGTGCTGAGCCTTCGTTCTTTTGCACATTTACAATTTCGCCCACTGGTGTTCCTTCAGGAAAAACATAAGATAAATGGCTTACGCTAACTGTTTGGCCCACTTTGGCTTTTACGTGGCGTGGAATAAATTCTAATTTGGCTAGGGTATGGTCTTTAAAATCCCATTGCAAAAAGCCAACTTCTTTTAAACTATCTATAACCACGCTTGCGCTTTGTTCAGAGTGAAGAATAGACAAGCCAGAAGCATAGTTTTTTGAAGTGTGCTTAATTACACCAACAATGCCTTTGCTCGAAATAACTCCTGAAAACGGCGTAACCATATCGTTGCTGCCTTTATTAAGTGTAAATAGGTTGTTTCTATTTTGGTAGGTTGACTGAACAACTTTAGCCGGAATGAGTCTATAAGTAACTGGCTCGGCAATGGCAATTCTAGAAAAACTGTCAATGCCAATATTCAGTTGCTCTTGCAATTCTTGAATAGAGTCCTTG
>JAGQWA010000325.1 GCA_020437725.1 Bacteroidota bacterium
CCTTCTAATTCTAATTTTCCTTTTACCGTATAAAGAAAGGCGTTGTGTGTTGGGTCAACAGGAATGTCTAACCTATTATCAGCATGCAGCTTAATATGGTAGTAAAAAGCCGGCGATAGCGTTTCAATGCTAGATTTTCTTCTGAATAACTTACCTAAAACCACCTGAGCAGTAAACTTTCTATGCACAATGGTTGGCATGGCTTCATCTTTAAAAACTACCGTTGTTGGATCATCAAATTTGTGTTTTGAAGGCATGTTGAGCCAAATCTGAAATCCATGCAGGTTACCGCCATTTTGCTTTAATTCTTCGCCAGATTCTTCCATATGTATCGCTCCCTTGCCCGAATTAAACATCATGAATTCGCCTTTATTCACTTGGAAATCATAGTCTAAACTGTCTTTATGATGTCCGCTTCCGTCAAGAAAAAAAGTAGTTGGCGTTACGCCCGCATGCGGATGAGCACCTACTTTTAATGCATCTGCGCCAGGGGTTATGTTTACTGGTCCAAATTCATCAAACAACACAAAAGGCGAAACATAATCAGTATGATCACCCGCAAAAGCCCTTAAAACGGGTAGCGTGCCGACGTTTACTTTTTTCATGTTTAAGACCGACCGTATTTTTCTATTCCCAGTTTGGGTAAACATAGCAGAGCAGCTGTGCAAGAAACTTGGCACGGCTACTGATGCTCCAATTATGGCAGAACCTTTAATAAAGTCGCGTCTTTTCATGGCGGTTATTGTAAGTTAGGTGTTTCTTCAGTACCATCTGCGTACAGTGCAAATCGGCCCTTATCTCGTGGATGGGTAAACTCTCTTGCGGGCCATGGCCAACCGCCAAATTCAGTGCGTTGGTATTCCATAAAAGCATCCTGAATTTCTTGCCTGGTATTCATTACAAAAGGTCCGTGCTGAGCAACGGGTTCTTCAATGGGCTTGCCCTGAAGCATTAACAGAAAAGAAGCTTCATTTCCATTTTTTAAAGAAATATCAGCTTGGCTATTCAAATCTATAACGGCCTGTTTATCAATTGCTTTGTTGTCAATGGTTAAACTATCGCCTGAATAGAAATAAAGCGAGCGATTTACTTTATTAGTTGAAGCCTTTGGAATGGTAAATTGAGCATTTGGTTCCAATTTTACAGTCCAAACTGCTACGTCGTTTTCATTTTCTGCTGCCCAAGAATTAGGTGCTGGACTAGGTGCTTTTGCTCCATTATAATTTCCAGCAATAATTCTAAGTTGAGTGCTGTTTCCAGCATCATCGGTAACATTAACAATGGGGATTTCGTTTGCCCATAGCATTTTAAAATGTGGATCAACCATTTTATTCTTACGCGGCAGGTTCAGCCAAATTTGAAATATCTCTAGTGTATTGTTGTCTTCTCTATTAATGAGTGGAAACATTTCAGAGTGTTGAAGGCCACGTCCTGCAGTCATCCACTGAACATCTCCGTTTCCAAATCGACCTGCCGCACCAAGAGAATCGGTATGGTCAACAAAACCTCGCAATCCAATGGTAATGGTTTCGAAACCCCTGTGCGGATGATAAGGGAAACCTGGCACTTCTGAGCCGTGGTACATTCTCCAACCGTTTTTTGTTACAAAGTCGTTGCCTATGTTTCTTCCAACAAAATGCTTTGGATCTGGGCCCATTTTATCATTTCCTGGTGGGTAATGATCTAAATGGTGCACACAAAAAAGAAAAGGATCTTGTGTTTCCCAAGGAAAACCCAATGGTCTTATGCTGAGAATGTTATTTGCCATTTGCCAAATTTATCTGTAGTAACAGATATTGACAAACATGGTTCTCAAATTTGAGCAGTAACCCAGGGAAATTACTGGCTATTACCCATGACAGAAGCCCCCTTCTAACTTCCCCCACAGGGGGAAGAATATAACCCTTCCCCTTTGGGGTAAGGGTTTGGCCAGCCCGAAAGATCTGGTCTGGCGGGGATGGGGCTTAGTCATCAAATCTTCTTGGTTTTAGCCCTAAAACTTCGTTCTCAGTATGACTCATTACAATATGTGGTATTAAATCAAGATTCCAGTCAATTACCAAACCGCCAGCAATTTGGTTGGCTACTTTTTTGCCATAAAGATGCTCACAGAGATAGAGAGCAGCTTCAAAAGACTTGGCCCCACCGGCTGATGTAATGTATTTGCCGTCTCTTACAAAAAGGGTGTTTTCGTGAAGCCTTGCTTTCGGAAACATTTGGCGCATGGTGCCAATATCAGAAGGGAAGGTGGTGCAGTGAATTCCATCTAATAAACCAGCTTTGGCCAAAACAAAAGCACCATCACAATGGCTAGTTACAAATTGGGCCGTTTCTGCCGTTTTGGCCACAAATTCAATCATTTGGGTGTCATCTAAATCGGTGTCTAAATGGTGTTCAGCACTGGGAACTACCAAAATGTTAATCTTCGGAAAAGAACCGTTGTAAGAAAAATCGGGTGTAATGGTTAGTCCTTCAAATGTGGTTACCAGCTGTAATGATTTGGCAATAAGAAATACATTCATTGGTTTAATGCTGTCTCTAAATCGCGTGTGATGAAAAACATCCATAGGCGCCGTGAGTTCGGTGTTATAAACACCGTCCATTACCAAAAAAGCCACATTGTATGCTTCCTTGTTTAGGGTTTTGTTGGGTTGAAGGAGTTTCGGCTTTTCAATTTTTGGTTCACAAGAAATCAGTAACGAGCAAAGAGCAAGAGTGATGAGCGCGAGAATTGATGGAGCGGGAGTTTGAGCAAGAGTTTTGAGCCTGGTATTACTGTATGTCTTGCTGTTAATCATGTTGTGCTATTATCCCCAAACGCCGAGTGTGGTATGCAATTGATCCATTAAGTTTTCGCTTCCAACTGCATAAGGCACACGCTGATGCAATTCAGTAGGCTGAATATCCATTATTCTTACTGTTCCGTTAGTGGCTCGGCCGCCGGCTTGCTCAACTATAAAGGCCATGGGATTACACTCGTACACCAATCTCAATTTTCCATTTGGAGTTTCGGCAGTGCTGGGATACATAAAGATTCCGCCCTTTAAAAGATTTCTATGAAAATCGGCTACTAATGAGCCAATATACCTGGCCTTTAGTGGGCCTTCTTCTTTGGCTGGATCTTTACACCATTCAATAAACTTTTTAACACCAGGATTAAATGCATGGTAGTTTCCTTCGTTTACAGAAAATATTTTGCCGTCGGGTTTAATTCTAATTTTTGGGTGAGAAAGGCAGAATTCGCCAATACTAGGGTCGAGCGTAAAGCCATTTACACCATTGCCTGTGGTTAAAACCAACATGGTTGACGAACCATAGATTACATACCCAGAAGCTACTTGCTCAGAGCCCTTCTGTAAAACATCGGCTTTGCTGGCTTCGCCTTGTTTAGAACGGCGTCTGTATATCGAAAAAATGGTTCCTATCGAAGCATTTACATCAATATTGCTTGAACCATCAAGCGGATCCATAGCTACCACATATTTTGGGTTGGTGTGTACGTAGGCATCTTCAGTAATTATTACGTCTTCGTCTTCTTCTGAAGCAATTACTGCACATTCTCCACCATTTCTTAAAAAAGAAATAAAAGTATTATTGGCATATGCATCAAGCTTTTGCACTTCTTCGCCTTGCACATTGGTAGAACCATCGGCCCCAAGAATATCAACCAAACCCGCTTTGTTTACTTCGCGACTGATAATTTTAGCAGCAGCACCAATGTCGGCCAATAAGCGGCTTAATCTTCCTTCACTACAAGGAAAATCTTTTTGCCTTTCTACAATGAACTGGTTGAGAGTGATAAGCCGTGCGGCCATAATTCAATTATTTTGCGCCAAATTTAGATACTCCCCAAACAGTAGCCACACGTAAGGAGTCAAATTATAGTAGAATGTCGAAAAAAGCTGGTATTAGGAAAGTTGAAATGAATGATTTGGATGCTTGCTATTCGTTAATTGAAGAATTGGCCATTTATGAGAAAGCACCTAATGAATTGGTTTTAACGCCTGAAACGTTTAAAGCCGACTTTTCTAAAAATCGTTTCGATGCATTTGTGTGCGAAATAAATGGCGAAATTGTTGGTATGGCGCTCTATTACCCCATTTATAGCACTTGGAAAGGCCACTCTATGCATCTTGAAGATTTGATTGTTCGCCAAAGCCAAAGGCGAAAAGGGCTCGGAACCTTGCTTTTTGATGCAGTTGTGG
>JAGQWA010000326.1 GCA_020437725.1 Bacteroidota bacterium
TAGCTCCAAATACATTTACGCCAGCATCTGTTTGAAGAACAATTTTTGAATCAAAAATTTGTGGGCTACCGAAGTGAATGTCCTCACTTCTTTGAATGCTAGCTGTGCTAGGAATTACTGGTGAAACAAAAGCACCTAAATTAAAGTAGTATAAACTGTCTTTTAAATCAAATCTAATAAGGTTAGCAACTCTATATTTTGCTTTGTACGCCAACCATTCATTTTTTTCATCAACGCCTGTTTCGCTTTCTAGCACTTTATCAATTTGCACTGAATCATATTGCGCTTTAATTAAGTCTGATACAAATGCATCGCGAGCATCTTCTTGTTCCTTTTTATTTCCAGTAACAATTTTGCCTGCAAAATCTGTTTTCTGGGTTCTTGACAGAATAGCATCGTTATACTCTTCGTCTGTAATTATTTTATAGCCAACACAACCCTTGCTACTGCCTTTGAACTGCACTTTTTCATTTACAACCGTTGCTTCAATATATTGATCAAAAGAAAGGTTTCTTCTAATAACAGTTTGATTCCAAGCGGGCTCAGCGGTTGGCATTGTAATGTAATCTAGTTTACTATCTTCTACTTTTTTTCCCGCAGTAAAAGCAAACCCTTCAGTTCCGCTCAATTTGCTATCAACGTCATTCCAAGTACCATATTTAGTTACAGGAAAAACGTAATAATCACCTTTGGTATCAGTTACTTTAAGTCCATACCTTAAGTCGCTGTTCAAGATCATTTCATCACCATAACAGCTTGTTTTATCAAAACCAACAACAACTTGAAAAGGCATTCCATTCTCGTTAAGAACGGCCATCATTAACCCAATAAAATCTGCGTCTGAATAGTTAGGTATTCCATTTGCAGCAAATACAAATCCTTGTAACTGGCGATAATGGGCTTCTAAAAGCTTATCAGCAGTTCTTGCTGGTTTCATTTCGCCTGTAAAAGTTGTGTATTCTTTATAAAGTTTTTTGTAGTTAGAATTCCAAGCATTGTTTTTCTCAAACATTACTGCTTTAATAAGTTCTTCGTCCCATTCATCAAAAGCTTCGCCAACTTCTCCTGCTATCATTCCACTTCCTTCGGACTTGCCTTTTTGGCAAAGCAAAACTTCTAATTTTACGCTTGGATATGAGCGCATTGGGTAAACAAAAGAACTGCCCGACATTTTTTCTATGTTCGATTGATTTACTTCAAAATGACGAACTACATTACTTTCTTCTTCGCCATCACTGCCTAAATCGTCAAGCAATGGGCCATTGTTTAAACTTCCGAAGTTTAGATGCATTTCGCCTGATATATCTAATGTTATGGTTCTTGATGCTACCGGATAATTCATAGCCAGTGCGTATTTATAAGAGCCTAAAACATTGCATGCGGCAACAGCAACATCTTTTGTTGGTACAGTTTCAGTAGTTTCTGCACTAAAGTCAATAATGTCTTTATTAGCCAAATCGGCCAAGTACAATTTTTTAAACTCATTGGCATCAGGAAACAACTGCGCAAAGAATTCAGGAACAATTCCTTTAAAGTCTTTAGCGTCTCTTTCATCAAAGCCATTTTCGCCAGCGGTTAATTTAAAGTCTATATCAGCGGGCACATAAAAATGCTTTAGCACATCAACACCGCCCTTGTTACTAACTTCAATTCTTATACTAAGTGCTTGCTTAGAAGTATAATTCTTGCCTTTTTCTGCAAGCAAATGACTGAAAGTAGCTGCATGTTCTAATACAATTACATCTTCTTTGCTCCAACTGCCAGGAACACCTGATTGTGCATTTGAAAATAAACTGGCAAATGCCATAACAGCAACTAACAATAATGATTTACCCTTCATACTATGATTTTTATGAAATAATGCCTTTTGTACTTTACAACAATAAGGCTCAAAAATAGCAATTAGCCAATTATGTAATAACCTAACAATGGCTTATTGCGCACTTGCTCTAAATTAATGAGTTTTGAAAGCTGTAAATACTTAAAATTATCATGCACTCAAGGCAAGAAAAATTAGAAGCTTTTGGCAAATTGTTAGATGTAATGGATAATTTAAGGGCAAAATGCCCTTGGGACAGAAAACAAACTAACGAAACCCTTAGACCTTTAACCATTGAAGAAACTTACGAGCTCGCTGATGCCATACTTGCTAAAAACGATCAAGAAATTAAGAAAGAACTTGGCGACATTTTGCTTCATATCGTTTTCTACGCCAAAATAGGTTCAGAACAAAATGGCTGGGACATGGCAGATGTATGCAATGCTATTGTAGAAAAGTTAATTTATCGCCATCCACATATTTACGGTGATGTTTTGGTTCAAAATGAAGATGATGTAAAGTCAAACTGGGAAAAACTAAAACTTAAAGAAGGCAAAAAATCAATTTTTGAAGGAGTTCCTAATTCAATGCCAAGTATGGTAAAAGCCATAAGATTGCAAGAAAAAGCAAAGGGAGTTGGTTTTGAGTGGCCAAACTCTGCAGGTGCAATTGCCAAAATGCGCGAAGAATTAGATGAATTAGAACAAGCACTAAAATTCCCTGAAAATGAGAAAGCCATAGAATCTGAATTTGGCGATTTTCTTTTTTCAGTAATAAATACATCTAGGTACTTTAACGTAAATTCTGACAATGCACTTGAGCGAACCAACAGAAAGTTTAAATCTCGTTTTGAGCATATAGAAAATCGGTGCCGAGAAATTGGAAAAGAAATTAGCGATATGACTTTAAATGAAATGGATGAATTTTGGGAAGAAGCAAAATCTTTTGAACCATAATCATCTAATTTTGTTTCTAAACAATAATCATTATCAACTAACAATAAATATTATAAAAATGGCATTAATTCAAGCAACAGACAATAATTACAAAGACTTACTTGCCAACAACCAAAATGTGCTCATTAAGTTTTATGCCGATTGGTGTGGAAGCTGTAAACTAATGGCTCCGAAAGTTAGACGACTTTCTGAAGACGAAAGCCATAGCAACGTGGCCTTTCTTGACATAAATGCCGAACAAAATCCTGAGGTGAGAAAATGGGCTGGAGTAAGTAACCTGCCTTTTTTTGCAACAATAAAGAACGGTAATATTATAGCTACAAATGCCACATCGAAAATAGAAGGGGTTGAGGCCATGATAAACGAACTTAAATTAGCTTAAAATGAATATTGCCGCCATAAAAAAATTACTCGATAAAGACCTTAACACACTAAGAAAACTAGAAAATGAATTGCTAGAAGGCGAACCATTGAGCGAGGAAGTAATAGGGGTTGACGAAGGTGAACAGCTTACTCATATAACAGGCGCCATTTGGGCATTAGAACAAGCCCAAGCCAATGGCACCGAGCCCCATAAAGAAGTAAGAAACTTTATTGCTAGGGTTAGGGAATCTATTAACTAGCTCCTAGTTCCAAACACCAAGGGTTACTTTTAGCCAGCATTTCAATTAACGATTATGCTGTTTAGATTTAAAGTAATGCTTGGTGTTTTGCTTTTGGCTTGTAGCCCCAAAACCAAACCACAAGTTGCCGTTTCGGCCGAAAAAATGAATGTGGTATACCAAGGGCTCGACAATCCTTTAAAAATTGTGGCCGAAAATGTGCCTTGTGAAAGGCTAATTGTTACCACGAGCGATTCATCCATTGCAACTGTGAAAAAGATGGACCACTGCGATTACCTATTAAGAGTGCATAAAAGAGATCGAGAGGGAATTAAGGTTTTAGTTTATAAAGATGACACAGCATCAAAAAACCTGATTAGCACTGAAAACTTTAAAACATTTAAAGTACCTAAACCCTATGCCAACTTAAATAACAAAACAGGCGGGCCAATTTCTCCTGCTGAATTAAGGGTGGTGAGAAGAGTTAATACTACACTAAACGGTTTTATTTATGACGGAATAAGTTACGAAGCCCTATCGTATAACTATCGTTATTATAAAGACAGCCTTCAAACAACTGTTTCTGGCTTTGCTGAAAATGCACTAATTCCAACTAAATTAAAGCAATGTTTTGGCGATTCTAAAACTGGCGACTCCTTGATTATTTGGAACGTAATGGCCAAGGCATCTGGCTATGAAAAATCTCTCTTGCCCGACCGATTAGCCTTTTACATTAGGACGCACCAAGATCTAAAAGACCATCAGGAAGATTAAGCTTTAAGCTTCTATCTTCAAAACTCA
>JAGQWA010000327.1 GCA_020437725.1 Bacteroidota bacterium
TGGTTCATCCATTGGTAATTCGCTTTATGAACGGGAAGGCTCAATGAACAATTTTGAAGAGCGCGTGGCAATGGAACTTGGAACATCATCTAACATTGAGTTCTGGCATAGAAATCTGGAACGTGGAAAAGGCTTTTACATTAACGGGTTTAAGGCTAACCACTACCCTGATTTTATAATGAGGACGAAATCAGGTAAAATTATTTTGGTTGAAACAAAGGGAGATCATTTGGATAATGCAGATAGTGCAGCAAAATGCCGGTTAGGTATTGAATGGGAAAAACAAGCTGGAAACAACTTTGCCTACTTCATGATTTTTGACAAAAAAGAAGTAGACGGCGCGTATACGTTGGACAAAGCAAAAGAACTGATTAGTCAAATGTAGAAATGAAACTCAATTCATTCACCGATTGCTAATGCCCAATAAATTGACCACCCCAACCCTAAAACATAAATTCTACACTGCCTGCCAAGCCTACGCCAAAGAACGCAGCGAAACTGCCTTGAAAGCCATTAAGAGCATTCAGCAAGCGGCTAATGACGATACAAAGAACACAGCAGGAGACAAGCACGAAACAGGCCGCGCCATGATGCACCTTGAGCGCGAAAAGGCTGATATGCAATTAATAGAAGCAGAAAAACTGTTGCAGGTAATGGAGCGGATAGACCCTGAAAAAACATGCAAAAAGGTAGAGCTGGGAGCCATTGTTACCGCGAGCAACGGTGTTTTCTTTTTAGCTATTTCAATGGGCAAATATGAGCTAGATGGCAATCGTTATTGGATCATTTCACCCAACGCACCGATAGCACAAGCCATGTTGGGCAAAAAAGCTGGTGAGCCTTTTAGTTTTAATGGGAGAAGAATTCGAATAAGTTCGGTACTTTAATGTTGTTTACAGTGCAGCTCACACATTAAGATTTAGACTGCCATCGTTATTGGGTTTTGATTATTGGTAGATTTATTTTCAATGAAGGTTGAGATTTTATGTATTAACTTTAGATTATACAATTGGTCGTAGAATTATCTGATTTAGACCTGTAAAAAAAAACATACATCGAAATAGTTTAGAGTAAGTGAGTGTCTTTCTTAATCTTGTTAAAATTAATATCAAACAGTATGAAACACTTATTACACATTCTTTTGACTATTTTAGTTATGGTTAGTTGCAATTAAGGCGAGCCTACAAAGCCAGAAGATGTTCAGAAAGCCAATGAACAATTATTACCAGAAGAAGATAGCCTACATTCTGGAATTGACACTTCGACGGCCGACACATCAGATTATACCAATTTGCTGCCAATTAATGATGGCTGTGTTACCGTACAAAACGGAATGCTGGTTTTTTCAGATCAAGGTTGCTTCTATGATTTTTACATGTCTATCAAGCACAAAACAGATGGAGATTAAAATGCTTGGGAGCTTTCAAAGGGCTTTTCATCGTTATATCAAGTTTATCAGGCGAGAAGTAACGATCCTTTAATTGACGATTGGGACGATGATCTATACAGACATAGTAGCATATGGTTTGAAAGGTGTTTGAATGCAGATCAACAATTTATACTTGAAGGTATTGTTCACACTTTTGATTTTGTAAATGGCACTATGAGACTTCAAGATACTACAATTGATACAACGATTAGTCAAGATTTTGGATCAAATAAACGTTACAATTGTTTTGATTTTGTACGACAGCATCCGCCAAAAGAAAAAAGTTATGGTTCAAACGTGAAAATTGGAGCATATAAATATCACGCTCATACAGGTTATGTAGAATGTGTAGGGACAATGTTCAGGTATTACGAGAAAAATTCCAATGGTAAATGGAAAAGAAAAAGAAAAAGGAAAACCATCTTTTTAGATAAATGGCATGAGATTAAATGGAAAAAGTATAGCGTAACCTATGGTAATTATTTATCGACGAACACAAAGACAAACAAAAAGAGTAGCCGGAGACAAAAGTCCTTCTGTTGGGAACCTGTGTCTATTCAAAGAGAAATAACGATAAAGGATCAAAACAACAACGTTACATATAGAGAGAATTTTGCAATTTGCCTAGATAAGTTTGAAAGATTACATTGTTACTTAGATGGTGATTTTAACAATGATCTACATAATGACCCATGGGTGAATTAAAAAAAATTGAATTGAAACTAAAAGGAGCCGTTTTGCTCCTTTTAGTTTTCCTTTTCGCATATAATGTTAGCGCGGATGCCCCAGAAAAAGGTGACTATCCCTTTAATAACTACTTGAGTCTTCATCCAAATTGGATAAGATATGCTCAAACAATTGGTAAGAATCAAAATGTTTTTTTGCAACTTGGATTAACCACAGGATACAGTTTGCCAAAGCCGCCTAAATACAATATTTCCGCGCCTATGATTGAATTTGAAATGCATAGAAGTATTTACTCGAATTTTATTCCTTTTAGTAACAGAAATTTTTTGAGTGCATTAGTTGGCTTTGAGTACAGTTTTGGAGCAAATACATCCTTTGATACCCTAACCCCGGGTGTTGTTGCCAGGAGAGAGCAATATATTAAATTGGCCTATGTTGGTGTGAACTTAACCAGCCAAGTTTGGCGTGCGGTTTATTTTAATGCAAAGGGTTATTATTCCCTTAATTATTTCAAAGTTTCGCAAGTTTATTATACAAATAAATATTTTGAAGCTTCAATTCGAATAAACTTCTTTGACATATTTGACAAATAGAATGAACAAGTTTTTCTTATTTATTTTCTTGTTTACGATCACAAATGAACGGTTGTGTGGTCAAAGTATTGAAAGCAATGTTTCTAAAAATGTATTGTTCTTAAGTTTACCAATGGGAAGCATAAGATTTGAAAACTCTGTAACTCGAAACGAACGTTTTTTTAACTGGGCCTTGGAAACAGGAATTGGACTTTCAAGCGGTGATCCAAACTCTCCTCGATTCGCACCTTCAAATGCTCCTGTTTTTGTATGGTATTCTCCATATTCATCTTTAGAATTTAATTATTGGATAAGAGCAGAGAACGATAAAAATTTTCAAACGGGAGTTTTCCTGGGTTCATCATTTAAAGGTATATGGTTTCAAAGCGACGTTTCATTCAATAAGTATGAAATTCTAACTGAACCTGAGTGGCTAGCGGCACTATACATTGGTGTAAGAAAACCGCTGCTCAAATTTTCATCTCTTGCTTTTAAATTTGGTTCATCACTTGGTCGACAAACAACATATTCCTTCACATCATTTTATCCTTATTTAAAGTTGTCTTTGGATGTTCCAATTATAACAGGAAAAAGGAAGGTGTAAAGATTGACTACCTAGCGTTTAATACACTGTCAACATCATGTCCCGAGAGTTTGTAGCCATAATGAATCAAATCTCCATTTCTAAATAGTAGGTCATCAAATACAATGGCGTTTTTATCGCTAATGTCAATCCCAAATTCTTCCAATGCCTTGAGTTTGGCAGGTCTAACCTTGTGCCCATAATAAGCATCCTTCAATACATAAATCGGTAAGTTGAATTTAGCGTTCTTGGCAGCATTGGCAATGTGCTTTAAATCATAAGTGTTAGAAACCATTAGAAAATTGATATCGTGATTTTCAGAAAGTTCTTCCAAATAATCTTCATAAACAGCGATGTTTTGGCAATAATCATTTGGACAAAACGCTTGCCATAAATGAATCCAAGTGTATTCCGCTTTTTCAAAGCTCTTTTTAAACTCAGGAGTACTGATTTCATAGATTCTTAAGTCAGTTTGGTTGTCAACCGAAGTTTGACCAACAGTAGTTAAATCGAAGTCAACAAAATGCTCAAGACTTCTAGCATCAAGTGTTCTGTAGCTGTTTTCGTTAATGGCTACAAAGCAACCTACGAGAGAAAAGGAGAGTAGCCCGATGATAAGTTTCAAATTCATTTTTTTAGTATTAAGTAGTTAATTAGTTCATAGTTTATAGTTCACAGTTCACAGTTCACGGATCACGGTTTTTTATGAAGTCGACAGACCACAGTCCACCGTCCACGGTAATTTGCAATAATCCCGAACACTAATGGCTATTTAATTAGTTCACAGTTCACAGTTCAAGGATCACGGTTTTTTATGAAGTCGACAGACCACAGTCCACGGCAATTTGCTATAATGCCGAACACTAAGGGCTATTCTCTAGTTACTAGTG
>JAGQWA010000328.1 GCA_020437725.1 Bacteroidota bacterium
CGCTTTGGCCATGTTGGCCGTCGGTTCCGTGTCGCAATGCTCCGTTGTCAAGATCAATTTTACCATCAACACCATTCTCACCATCGGCCCCTGGCATGCCCGAAAAATCCAAGCGACATACTTGGTCATAAGCAATAGGCAATTTCAAAATTCCAAAGGCTCGCTTATCATAGCGATATTCAACCTTCAGATTTAAAAATTGGGGACTATCAACACGATACGGCACATAGAACTGCGATGGATCTATTTGAGTAGAATCTAAATAGTATTTGAAGTCTGAAAAGTTGAAGAGATTGTCATCCAAAACCGAATAAACCGAGCCGTTTGAGAAATGGGTTTTGATATTGAGCCTTAAATCTTCGCCGGGAAAAACGGTAGGTGTTTCGTTGGTAATTTCAAGCCGCTGCACATGCGGAATTACAAAGGTGTCTTGCAGCAACAATCCATGTCTTTTTGAGCGAACAGTTATGTCTACATTATAATTAAACAATTGCAGCTGATACCTACTAAAACTACACCAGCCGTGGTAAATGAGCATTCGAGATGATGATACGTCAAGCTCGTTCCAACCAACGGTTCCGTTTAAAAAACCCTTGGTCATAAGCGTATCGCCATTTTTCATGTAGAACAAAAAACCAATGTCGAATGCATTTTGAATTTCGTGCGAATCAGCAGGGTTGAGCACCATTTCGGTTCGCAAAATTTCTTGAGCTACTGCTGTTTGAACAGGAAATACAGAAATGAATAAAGTTGCTTTAAACAGCCATTTCAACATCTTGAATTTCTTGAAGGCAATTAATGGCTGCTTGCACATTGGGTACTTTGTTGAATGTAAACTGAACAAGTTGGTCTTTTTGTTTAAGCTTAACCCTAAGCGGATTTGCCTGCACATAAGCCAAGAATTTGCCAAACGTTTCGCCTTGATAAAATTGGTGGTTATCGCTATTGGGTAAATTGGCTAACATCTTACCGCTTTTCAGCAGTATTTTTTCAACTCCCAACTCTTCGGCCTTCCATTTTAAACGCATGGTATTCAATAGGTTCATGGTGGGTTCTGGCACTCTTCCAAAACGATCTTGCAGGTCTGTTCTAAACTGCTCGAGCTTAGTTTCAGTGTCAACATCATTCAGCTGCCTGTAAAGGTTCATTCGCTCATTAATGTTGGTTACATATTGGTCTGGAAGCAGCAATTCCAAGTCAGTGTCAATGTAGCATTCCTTTGGCTGCTCTGGCACTTTTTCGCCTTCAAACAAATAAGCAAATTCATCATGCCGAAGTTCTTGCATGGCTTCGTTCAAGATTTTTTGGTACATCTCAACGCCAATTTCAGTTATAAAACCGCTTTGTTCGGCACCCAGTATATTTCCCGCTCCGCGTATATCTAAATCTCGCAATGCGATATGGAAACCGCTACCTAAATCAGAATGCTGCTCAATGGCCGCCAAGCGTTTTCTAGAAACATCGGTTAACGAATGCATAGGCGGAGTAAACAAATAGCAATAAGCCTTTACGTTTGAACGCCCTACCCTACCGCGCATTTGGTATAAATCGCTCAAACCAAAGTTTTGGGCATGCATCACAATCATAGTGTTGGCATTAGAAATATCTAAGCCCGATTCAATTATGGATGTTGACACCAAAACATCATAAAAACCTTCAACGAAGGCAACCATAATTTCTTCGAGTTGCTTGCCTTCCATTTGGCCATGAGCCACAGCCACTTTTACACCCGGGCATAACTGCTCTACTTTTTCGGCATAATGATAAATGTCTTTTATGCGGTTGTGAACAAAGAAAACCTGCCCGCCACGAGCCACTTCGTAGTTAATGGCTTCGGCCATAATATCGTCGTTAAACACATGCAATCGGGTATCAATTGCCTGCCTGTTTGGTGGTGGAGTGTTTATGGTAGAAAGGTCTCTTGCACCCATTAAAGAGAAAGAAAGCGTTCTTGGTATTGGGGTGGCAGTTAAGGTTAGCGTGTCAACATTCACCTTAAATTTTCGGAGTTTTTCTTTAGCAGCAACGCCAAATTTTTGCTCTTCGTCAATTATCAGTAGCCCCAAATCTTTAAACTCAATGTCCTTACTCAAAAGCCTATGTGTGCCAATAATAATATCAACCTTACCGGCTTTTAAGTTGGCCAGTGTTTCTTTAATCTGCTTGGTAGATTTAAAACGGTTTACATAGTCAACGGTAACCGGCAAATCGCCAAAACGAGCTTTAAAGGTTTTATAATGTTGAAGTGCTAAAACCGTAGTTGGAACCAATACGGCAACCTGCTTGCTATCGCAGGCAGCTTTAAAAGCAGCGCGAATGGCTATTTCGGTTTTGCCAAACCCCACGTCGCCACATACCAATCTGTCCATAGGCGACTGGGCTTCCATGTCTTTCTTTACTTCTTCAGTGGTTTTGGCTTGGTCTGGCGTGTCTTCGTAAATAAACGAAGCTTCCAATTCGGTTTGCAGGTAGCTATCTGGCGTAAAAGCGAAACCTTTTTTGGCCTTTCTAGCGGCGTAAAGTTTAATAAGGTCGCGAGCAATGTCTTTTACCTTATTCTTGGTTTTTTCTTTGAGGTTGCTCCACGCATTACCACCCAATTTATGCATGGTAGGTTCTTTGCCTTCTTGCCCTATATAACGCGAAATTTTATGTAGTGAATGGATATTTACATAAAGTAAATCGCCGCCTTTATAGAGAATTCTTACAGCTTCTTGCGGACGGTGGTGCACGTCTATCTTTTCCAAACCAGAAAACTTGCCAACTCCATGATCTATGTGCACAATAAAGTCGCCCGGCTGCATTTGGAAAAGCTCTTTGAGCGTTAAAGCTTTATCTTGGTTATAGCTTTTTTTGGCTTTGTAATTCTTGAAACGGTTGAATATTTCGTGCTCTGTGTAGCAGGCTATTTTCAAATCATCATCAGTAAATCCGTGGTGAAGCGGATTGTAAATGGCCACAAAATTGTGCGGCCTTTCCATGTCTTCTAAAATGGCATAAATGCGCTCAATTTGCTTTGGCGCATCAGAAAAAATATAGGTTTGGTAGCCAATATTATCATTCTCTTCGAGCTTGTTTCCAAGCAAATCAAAGTTCTTGTTGAACGCCGGTTGTGGGCTTGTTTTAAACTGCAGCTTTGGTTCAGATGGGAAGAATGACTTTTTAGACTCTTCGAGTGATGTTCTATCCTTAAGCTGCTTTTTAAGATCGTCAGGATTTTGCAGCAAACTGGCTGGGTGGTAGCCTAATTCTTCAATAATATTATCAGAAAGGTGTTGGGCTCGGTCCCATAGCTCGTTTAATGCATGAAAACTATGCTCGTAGCTATCTGTCCAAATAACCAAATCGGTTGGCAAAAACGATAGAAGCGGAATGCGCTTTCTACCGTCATTTCCTTCCATGCTTGGAATAATGGTTACTTCATTTAAGCGCTTTTCGCTTAGCTGCGTTTCGGGATCAAATTGCTTAATGTTCTCAATTTCATCACCAAATAATTCAATTCTAAACGGCTTTTCAGCGGCAAATGAAAAAATATCAATAATTCCACCCCTAATTGAAAACGTACCGGGTTCGTAAACAAAATCAACTCGTTCAAAATGGTATTCAACCAAAAAATCAATAATGAAATCAATGTCGAACTCATCTCCCACTTTTACTTTAAAAGTGTCTTTAGTAATCTCGTTTGCGTCTACCACCAATTCGCCCAAAGCTTCGGGGTAGGTTACAATTACATGTGGTTTGGTGAGTTTGCTTTTAAAGCGGTTTAAAATTTCTGTGCGTTGTTGCACTTGGCTTTTATCTAGCCTAGTTGGAATTCTATGCCTGTGGTAAGGCGAAGGCAACAGCAACACCTGCGATTTTGGCAAAAGAGCCTGCAAATCGTTATGTAGATAGTAGGCCTCTTCTACATTGCTCATTAAATAGCAATGGTGTCGTTCTGGTAATTGCTCAAAAACGGCACTAAAAACAAATGCTCTTGACGAACCATTTAGGCCTTTTATTTGCAATTTGGCGTTGGGAGAATCGCCATTTTTTAATACCGAAAGTATTGATTGCACATTTGGGCTAGCCGAGTATTTCTGAAGTATATCGTGAATGTTCACGAGTAAAAATTGAGATGATGCCAACAA
>JAGQWA010000329.1 GCA_020437725.1 Bacteroidota bacterium
CGCCTTACATTTCTTTACTGAAGAAAAGAATGTTTGTTTAAAATTATAAGAATGAAAAGACTTTCAACGGTATTAAGACTTTTAATTTGGTTGATTATTGCAGGGCTTGCAACATCTAGTACTCGTTCAAATTACACAAGCAACGGCAAGGTAAATTGGATTGAAATGTCTGAATTGTCGCAAGCTTTTGAAAAGGACTCTTCAAAATTAGCATTGGTAGTAGTGTATGCTGATGATGGTTGGAGTAAAAGGTATTTTATTCAATCTTTTACCGACACAAGTGTTGCCTACTATGCAGATAAGTATTTTCATTTTGTGAAATTCGCTAAAGAGATTAAAGACACCATTCGCCTAAAAGGGCATGATTTTGTTTATAATTATAATGCTGGGCGAAGAGGTGCTCATCAATTATCTATTCAATTATTAGATGGAAAGATGGAATTTCCAACCACCGTTATTCTAAATAGTGAATTTCAAGTCTTGCAAAGACTTCCTGGCTTTATTGATCATCGAAAGCTAGTGTGCTTGCTCCAATATTTTGGTGAAGGTCATAATAAAACCACACCTTGGAAAGAGTTTGAGGAAGGGTGCAAGTAAAGGTTGCTATACCATTCTATTTTGATTCAATAAATATCATTTTGCTCTTGTATTCTAATCTGAATTTGGAATTATGACAACTATATTTCAACTACTGGGAATCATTGTTAGCATGATTGATTTGAATTCAGAGTGCGGTAGCTACCACTTTTGTTTTTAGATATTCTAATTCAAACAGGCCGTCTATCTTTAGCACATAAAACAGAAGCCACCTACGGCTTCATCTTGTTCATTTCTAGGGTTTAATACTTGGTAAGGTCTATTAAGGATTAATGACAAAGCCCCACGCCAAACCTTTGGCCCAGCAGGGAAGGGCTTAAATCTTGCCATTGTGGTTAAGGACAATTTTTAGAAGTCATCTTGCATCACTCTCATTCTCATTCTCACTCTCATTCTCACTCTCATTCTCATTCTCATTCTCATTCTCATTCTCACTCTGTAAGCCCCACTCTTTCACACACTCATTTCTCACTTTCACACTGAAAGCCCCACTTCTTCCCACCAAGAATTTGCCTATAATTGCGGCAAGTTTTTAACATTTTGCATAAAATAATCCACAATCAACTACGTTTACTCACAATGTGTGGGAGAAGGTGGTTTAAAGTGGAAGATCGTTTATACATTTACCCCATTAAAGGTGTGAGCTAACTCTAATGACTCAGTTTATAGGTGAATATGAATGCAGGCTTGACGCGAAGGGACGTGTTTCTCTTCCGGCTAGCTTAAAGCGTCAATTGCCGCCTGAAGCTGAATCGAAATTTGTGATTAACAGGGGCTTTGAGAAGTGCCTGGTAATGTATCCAAAAAACGAGTGGGGCAAAATCACCAATCGCATTAGCAAGCTTAATCAGTTTAGAAAAGAAGTGCGCGAGTTTATACGCGTGTTCTTCCGCGGAGCAACTGAAATGGAGCTTGATAGCAACTCTAGGTTAAACCTGCCTAATCGCTTACTTAGTTATGCTGGTATAGATAAAGACGTGGTTCTTTTTGCGCATACCAACAAAATAGAACTGTGGAGCAAAGAGCGGTACGACCAGATGATGGATGGCCACCTTGACGGGTTTGCTGACCTGGCCGAAAGTGTAATGGGGGAAATAAACGATGACGCTAACATTGACATCTAGCTACCACATACCCGTTATGCTCAATGAGTGCTTGGCGGGGCTCAATATTAATCCTAGCGGTTGCTATGTAGATGTAACCTTCGGCGGTGGTGGACACTCAAAAGCCATTTTGGAGCAATTGGGTCCAAAAGGCAAACTCATCGCATTTGACAGAGACAGCGATGCAATAGAGAACGAAATTGACGATGAGCGACTAACACTCGTGCATCATGATTATAGATGGATTAGGCATTTTCTCCATTATCATAAAGCAGTACCGATAGATGGAATCCTGGCAGACTTGGGAGTCTCCTCTCATCAGCTTAATGCTGGCGAGCGGGGATTCTCATTCCGCTGGGACGCTGCAATAGACCTTAGAATGGATAAGGACGCTGAGCTAAGCGCGCATAACGTGCTAAATGAATACAGCTCAGAGCAACTGCAAGGCATTTTTGGCAAGTATGGTGAAATAAAAAACGCCAAAACGCTAGCGCAAGCCATTGTGCAACAACGCAAACTTCAACCCATAGAAACTACGCAGCAATTGGTAGAAATTATTGAAGGCGTGCTACACAAAAAAGACAAACGCAACAAGTATTTGTCTCAAGTTTTTCAAGCGCTAAGAATTGAAGTGAACCAGGAATTGCGTTCGCTTGAAATCTTACTTGAGTCGTGCGCTGAGATTTTGAAAGAAAACGGCAGGTTGGTGGTGCTAACCTATCATTCCCTAGAAGATAGGCTGGTTAAAAATTTCATCAACAGTGGAAATACAGCAGGTAAAGTGGAAACCAATTTTTACGGGCAAGTACTTAAGCCATTTGCAGCCGTAAACAGAAAGCCACAAGCGCCATCAGACGAGGAAATAGAAAGAAACCCAAGAGCACGTAGTGCCAAATTAAGAGTTGCGGAACGTATATGAACCAGTTTAAAGAAGAAGAGAAAAAGCAAGGCAAAAAGCGCAAGAGTTTGGGCCAAATGCTTGTCGGCTCTCTTGAACTTGAATTGCTTTCTAAGAAAGACATTAGAAAGTGGTTGCCGTTTATACTGTTCATGTCGGCCTTGGCTTTTTTCTACATCTCTAACAGGCTAAAGGCAGAAAAGCAGGTTCGTTACCTAAATAAGTTGCAAGTTGAAATAAGAGATATAGAAGCTGATTATCATACGCTTAAGTCTGAAATAGCACGCCAAACACAGCGCTCAAACATTACCGAGAAAGCCACTGATATAGGCCTGATAATACCTAAAAAGAAACCTGAAGTTGTACAATTAAGTGAATAACAAGAACGTCATATTCTGGAGGGTTTACCTCTCGTTTTTTGCCCTGGTATTGCTATCAGTGGGTGTGGTGTTCAATATTGTTCGCATACAAACGGTAGAAGGTGCTCAATGGCGCAATTTGGCCGATTCTCTCACTACCAAATATGTTGATGTAAAAGCCAAGCGCGGCGATATTTATGCGTCTGACGGAAGTCTCATGGCCACTTCGCTATATCGCTACGATGTGCATATGGATACGCGTGCGAGCGGCCTTTTAAAAGAAGTATTTGACGAAGGAGTTGATTCTCTGGCGTATCAACTTTCGGTACTGTTTAAATCCCAAACTGGTAAAAGCCAGGCTGATTGGAAAAACACATTAGTAACTGGCCGAGCCAATGGTAGCCGCTATTTGCTAATTAGCAAAGATGTAAGCCACACAGAGCTTAAGCAGCTTAAGCAGTTTCATATATTTAATAGAGGTCAATTTAGAGGTGGGCTTATTGTTGAGCCGCGCAACGAGCGCATTCATCCTTACGGCAATTTAGCGGTTAGAACGCTGGGTTATATGCGGCCAAACGACACCGACTATGTGGTTGGGCTTGAGGGTTATTTCAACAAAGAAATTGGTGGAACGGCCGGAAAGATCCTTAAGCAGAAAGTATCGAGCAAGGTTTGGATACCCATTAATAATGGCAATACATTAGACCCAATTGATGGTTACGACCTTTATACAACGCTAGATGTTGACATTCAAGACATTGTAGAAAACGCTCTGTTAAAAGGCCTTCTCAAAAACAAAGCACACAACGGCTGCGCCATTGTAATGGATGTAAAAACTGGCGAAATAAAAGCCATTGCTAATCTAAGAAGAAGCAGTGCCGACGAAACCAAGTACCTAGAAATTTACAACTACGCCATAGGGGTAAAATCAACCCCTGGTTCCACTTTTAAACTGGCATCGTTAATGGCCTTGCTTGACAATGGCTACATGCTGCCAACCGATACCTTGGGAACTGAAGGTGGAGTTTGGAAAATTTTTGAAGACGAAAAAGTAGTAATGCGCGACGACCACGATTATGGAACACTTACCCTACAACGTGCTTTCGAAAAATCGTCAAACATTTTCTTCG
>JAGQWA010000032.1 GCA_020437725.1 Bacteroidota bacterium
TCTGTGATTTTGCCCATTCAATCACCGCTTCATTTTCGGTTAAAACTTGCTGGGTTTTTAACTTTAGTTCTCCTGCCATTTTTTTCGTTTGTTCAAGGCTAAGAGTCTCATTTTCAAACATTTCCATTACTCCTATTAAATTGTTTAAAGGCGATCTAGTGTCATGAGAAATAATGCCAATTAGCTTGTCTCTTAGGGCGTTTTGCTCTTTTAGTTCGGTATTTGATTTCTTTTTCTGCTTATTGCTAAAAAACAGAAGAACCCCAAAAACCATGGCTATTAGAGCAATTGCACTAGTTAACCAAAGAACAATTCGTTGTTGTTCGAATGCGGCATCTCGTTCTCGCAAAAGGCCGTCAATGGTTTCAATTTGTTTTTCTTGGTTTTTAAACTGTTGGGATTCTTCGAGCAAACGGTCAACGTTTTTGGCGTCAACAACAATTGAGCTAGGCTCTTGATGGCTGTTAAAGTGCTGACCAGTTAGCACTTTTATAGCAGTTTCTATGGCTCTGGCACCGCCTGTTGGGTATAATAAAGTAAAATCTAAATCGCCATTCTTAACCATATGCATTCCACCACCTTCGGCTGCCAATGCATCTATGCCGATAACTATTGCATTGGGCAGTAGCAAGTTTCTTTTGCTAAGTAGGCGCTTGGTTTCTAAGGCCATTACATCATTGTGGGCATAAACCACATTAAACGGTTTATCGGGGTTAAGTTCAGAAATGAGTTCATTCAACGGTTCAGCATACCAGTCGCCTTGCAAATGGGTAATTTCATGTGCTCTGCTACTTCTTTCTAGTTGTATATTAAAACCCTCTTTACGTTGTTGCGCCGGTTAAGACTCTTTTAAACCAGTTTCATGAATATTTAGGGTGTCGAACTCTGCAATTTCTAACAAGTGGCTAGCGGCCATTTTGCCAATATCATAATTATTAGCCCCAATAAAACAGGTTACACTTTCAGAGTTTGTTTGTCTATCAAGTTCAATTACCGGAATGCCAGCTCTAGCAGCTTTATCAATGCTTTTAGATAGAGTTGATTCATTTGGGCTAACAATTAGCAAATCAACTTTTTTAGCAATTAACTCATCAATGTCTTTGCGTTGTTGTTCTGTATCCGCGCCTGCAGATTTGATGATTAACTCATAACCTGCATGCAGAGAAATGGCCCGTTTCATTTCCATTTCCATTTCCTGTCTCCATAAATCTATGCTTGTACATTGCGAAAAACCAATAACTTTCTTTTTAACCTTGGTTTGACAGCTAAATAGACCAACGAGAAGTAGTAACCCTATTCCCCAAACATGTGTACTAAATCGGTTTTTCATGAATGCCTTAATCGCAACATTACAAATACCGTAAAGAAGTACACCACAATTCGTCGAAATGAGCATGTTGGTTTCAAGATTAATATATTCGAACAAAGGCTTTGGGGTTGAAGAACAGAAAATCATTTATTGCGATTGTCATTTTCGCATCCATTATGCTTGTTGCTTGCCACCCAGCGGTAATAGAAGTAGCTTATAACAAAACCGATAAGCCCATTTCGGTTATTGCCAACACAAAAGAAGGTATGGAAGGCTTAAAGTCTAATTATTACGTGTTTTACGAAAACAATAGGCCTGGTAAACTTGAAGATTGTTGGAATAAACCGGATTCAGTTTTAGAACTGAAATGGCTAAACGACACGACTGCGGTTTATGAGTTACCCCCAAATTCAACCACCATTTTACAGGATTACAAAGTTTCGCCCTTGCAAAGACAGCCTTTAGTTTTTGAAGAATATCGTTTTTTGCTGGATGGCGATACCCTTCAAGTAAAACGAATTGATGTACGCTGGAGACATCGATTTAGGTATAGATATTCCAAGAGCCACCAAGTAAAGTTTGTGCGGTTTAGGTGAGAAGTGAGAAAGATGTTGGCAATGGGCTTTTTAAATAAGAAAGTCGCGGTCATCAATCATATCCATCCTAATCCTAATAGATGGCAGGAAACCTCCCCGGATCAACCTCATGCATCATCTCGTAAACTGCATCAAAAATGTCTTCAGCATTTGGTTTAGAGAAGTAATCACCATCGGTGCTGTAAGCTGGTCTGTGAGCTCTTGCAGAAAGACATTTAGGTTCAGAATCTAAGAAACGGTAAGCACCTTGTTTGTCAATTACTTGTTGCATCATATAAGCGGTCGCTCCACCTGGCACATCTTCGTCTAAGAACAACACGCGGTTGGTTTTTTGAATAGAAGCTGAAATGCTATCGTATCTATCAAATGGCAATAAAGTTTGCACGTCTATCAACTCACAGTTAATGCCTACTTGTTTAAGGCGTTCCATGGCTTCTTGGGCAATGTAAACGCAAGGGCCGTAAGTAACAATGGTAAGGTCGGTACCACTTTCAATTATTTCTGGTAAACCCAAAGGCAAGGTGTATTCACCAACATTTGAAGGCATTTTTTCCTTAGAACGGTAGCCATTTAATCTTTCAATAATTAAACCCGGTTCGTCAGACTTAAGTAGTGTGTTGTAATAGCCAACAGCTTGTGTCATATTTCTAGGAACACAAACATGCATTCCCCGCAGGGCCCCTAAAATAGCCCCCATTGGTGAGCCTGAGTGCCAAACACCTTCAAGTCTGTGGCCGCGTGTTCTAACAATTAAAGGTGCTTTTTGGCCGCCTTTGGTTCTGTATTGTAGGGTAGCTAAATCATCGCTCATTATTTGAAGCGCGTAAAGCAAATAGTCTAAGTATTGAATTTCTACAATTGGACGAAGACCACGCATGGCCGCGCCAATTCCCTGACCTAATATGGTACACTCTCTAATTCCCGTATCGGTTACGCGTAGCTCACCAAACTTCTCTTGCATACCAGCAAGACCTTGGTTTACATCACCAATTTTACCTACGTCTTCGCCAATGGCAAATATGCGCGGATCGCGCTCAAATGCCTTTTCGAAGAAGGCTAATAGCACTTCGCGCCCATCAACCATTGCGGCATCAGAAGCGTATTCTGCCGGAACGGCTTCTACCAAAGCAGCTTGTTTGCTTCCTTCTGAGTATAAATGAGAATTGTATCGGTCGTAGTTTATTTCTCTCTGGGTTTTTACCCAATTAAGAAGCTCATTTCTGGTTTCGGAAGTTGAATTTCTTGTAGCCACCAATGCCCTATGAGCAGCTGATAGAATGGGTTTTCTGCCTTCATCAAGTGTAGATGTTAAATACTTACTAATTGCGGCAACTTCGGCTGATTCGCTTTCCAGTTTCTTAAGCGTTTCAACCATGTATTTCTTCTCTTCGTTAACAGGCGCTTCAAACTCTGCAAAAGCTTCTTTTTGAAGATCTCTTACATCTCTTTTTGCCTGATTATAAATGGCATCGCACTCTTCATTGGTAGCGTATCCGTTGGCCACCATCCACTTTTGCATTTGGGCAATGCAATCAAAATCGGTTTCCCACTGCAAACGTTCTTTACTCTTGTAACGCTCGTGAGAGCCTGAAGTTGAGTGACCTTGTGGTTGGGTAACTTCAACCACGTGAATAATGCTTGGGATATGGTTTTTACGTGTATCTGCAACGGCTTTTTGATAAGTATTTACCAATGCTTCGTAATCCCAGCCCTTAACTGTATAAATCTTGTAACCCGATTTGGTTTTTGGGTCGTAAGCAAAACCTTGAAGACAATCGCCCACGTTGTCTTTGGTCATTTGGTATTTGTTTGGAACCGAGATTCCGTAACCATCATCCCAAATAGACATAACCATTGGCGCCATTAATACACCACATGCGTTAATGGCCTCCCAAAACATGCCTTCGGCAGCACTGGCGTTTCCAATTGTACCAAAAGCCACCTCGTTCCCTTTAATAGAGAACTGAGTCATGTTATGTAGGTCTTTGTTTTGTCTATACAGTTTTGAAGCATAAGCCAAACCAAGCAATCTCGGCATTTGTCCGCCTGTTGGCGAAATGTCTGCTGATGAGTTGTACTGCTCGGTTAGGTTTTTCCACTCATAGTTCTCATCTAAACTGCGCGAAGCAAAGTGACCGTTCATTTGGCGCCCGCCTGAAGCCGGCTCTTTCTCTACGCTGGTATCAGCATACAGCTGTGCAAACCATTGTTTAACGGTGGCAATTCCTGTAGCAAATGCAAAAGTTTGGTCGCGGTAATAACCAGAGCGGAAATCACCTTTTTGGAATGAGCGCGCCATGGCCAACTGGGCAACTTCTTTTCCATCACCAAAAATGCCAAATTTGGCCTTTCCGGTAAGTACTTCTTTTCTGCCTAATAAGCTAGCATGTCTGCTTTCGCAAGCCAATTTAAAATCGGCTAAAACGTCTTCTTTTTTGAATTGGGCTTTAATGGCCTTTCCGTTTGTGGCTGTGGCGGTTTTGCTCATTGTTCAACTAGTTTTCTTTCCCCTAAACGGGGGTGCAAAGGTAACGCATCAAGGTGGTGAAATAAAGCGTTTGGTTTCTGTAGAAATCTGGCACTTAGCATTCATTTCAATTCTTGGGGTTATAGATCTTGATGATGGCTGGTTGAAAAAAGAAATTATTGTCGTCATGCTGAACTTGTTTCAGCATCTAGTCATTCGATTTGGAGCCAGATGAATGAGACCCTGAAATGTTCCGATAGCTATCGGAACAGGGTGACGATACGGCTTTTTAGACTGCTCCCTTAACTTGTAGTTGAAACTTACCTAATCCTTAACCGGCAAAATCTGCGTAGTTACTTCGCCAAATCCAATACGCTGGCCGTCTTTTTGGCAATAACCTTTAATGGTAATCCAATCAAAATCTTGTAAGAATTTGCGCTCAGAGCCGTCTTTTAATTGAATTGGGTTTTCGCCACGCCAAGTAAGCTCTAACAAAGAACCAAAACTGTCTTTGGTAGGGCCACTAATGGTTCCGCTGGCATACATATCGCCAACGTTAATGTTACAGCCATTAACCGTGTGGTGCGCCAACTGTTGGAAAATTGTCCAATACAAATACTTGTGGTTGCTCTTAGAAATTAATTGGTCTTCGCCGCCATCGGGGCGCAAATACACTTCTAAATGAATATCGTAGCTGTTGTTGCCTTCATGCTGTAGATAAGGCAAAACCTGAGGATCTTGTTTTGGACTTGCCACTCTGTAAGGCTCTAAAGCTTGCATAGGCACAATCCAGGGCGAAATAGAAGATGCGAAATTTTTACCTAAAAATGGCCCAAGTGGCACATACTCCCATTTCTGAATATCGCGAGCCGACCAATCATTGAAAAGCACCATACCGAAAATATGGTCTTTGGCATTATCTACAGAAACAGTATCGCCCAACTCGGTTGATTTTCCTACAATGAAACCCATTTCAAGCTCAATGTCAAGCAATTTTGATGGACCAAAAACGGGCGTTTCTGCACCTGCAGGTAGCATTTGTCCTTTTGGACGGTGAAATGGTGTGCCTGATGGAATGATAGAAGAAGAACGACCGTGATAACCCACCGGAATGTGCTTCCAGTTAGGCATAAGTGCATTGTCTTTTCCGCGGAACATGATGCCCACGTTGGTGGCGTGCTCCATGCTGCTGTAGAAGTCAGTGTAGTCGCCAATTTGCACAGGTAAGTGCATGGTGGCATCTGCTTGGTTCACCAAAACACTGTCAGCAACTGCTTTTAATCCAGCATTTTCATCAGAAAGCAGAGTGGTAAGTCTGGCTCTAAGCGCGCTCCAGGTACCGTTACCAAGCGAGATGAAATCGTTCAATTGACCCGTTTCAAAAACACCTGCTGGTAAGTTCAAATCGTTGAACAATCCTGCGGCTTGTGCAGCAGCTAAATCAACAATTTGATTGCCAATGGCCACACCCGCCCTTTTGCCATTTTGATTGGTTGAAAATATGCCATAAGGCAGGTTGTATATGGTAAAATCGCTGCTTTGTGGAATCTCTAACCAGCTATTTGAATTGCTCATTTTCTAAAATCCAATTAATGAGCGGCAAATCTAGTTAGGCTGGTTTTTGGAATGAAATGTTTTTGAGTGGGCGAGCCCTACTTTTCACAGCGAGGCTGAACAATGAATAATGCTCTAAGGTCTGTCCGGTAGATGTTGCGATTATCGTTAAAATTGAAATGATATGAAGGTTTGGTTTGTAGAATTTGCAAAAGTCCTCATTACCGGCATTAAAGCAGTGCATGTACTGAAAACTCTTTGGCCAGTATTCTTGAGACAGAAGCAAAATAAAACGGTATAGAAAACATAAATATTGCTTTTTGGAGCATAGAGGTCACTCAACACGAAGTCTAGCGCTAATTGAGATGATGAAAAATCTTAAGTGCTAATTCATTACATCGCGGAGTCAAACCTTTAGGAGTTAAATAGAAAGCAATAATATTTGTAAACAAATCAAACCCAATCTCGAATTCTTTTAAAATGGAAGGAATAAAGGACACATCAACATTAACGTTTAGAAAAATACTTGGAAATGGATTAACTTATGTGATTCCAAAATTTCAACGTGACTACAGCTGGGAAAATGAGCACTGGGACGATTTATGGCAAGATTTGGAAGATTTATATTCTGATAAAGAAACTTCACATTACATGGGTTATCTAATCTTACAAACGTCTGATCAAAAAGAACACAAAGTAATTGATGGTCAACAAAGACTGACCACGATGTCTTTATTGATAATTGCGGCACTAAAGAAACTAAAGCTTTTAGAGGACGATGGCATTGAGTCTGAGAATAACAGAAAAAGAAGAGAGAATCTTCACAATAGTTACATAGGATACTTGGATCCCCTAACATTGGTGCCTAAAAATAAACTTAGTCTGAACAGAAATAATGATAATTACTATCGAGCCTATATAGTTCCAATGGAACAATTGCCAATAAGAAATACAAACTCTTCTGAGAAGTTACTGAGGTCTTGTTTTGATTGGTTTTTCAAAAAATTGGGCTCGAAATTTAAGACTGGAAAAGAACTTGTGGAGTTTATAGACAAAATTGTAGACAGATTATTCTTTACAGTTATAACAGTTGGCGATGAGTTGAACGCTTACAAGGTATTTGAAACGCTGAATGCAAGAGGTGTGCAGCTTTCGTCATCAGATTTATTAAAGAATTATTTATTCTCTACGGTAGATTTAGATCCACTTAGTGGGCACAAAGAAGAGTTTAACCTTCTGGAAATTTATTGGAGTGATATCCTTGGTAAATTAGGAAATGACAAGCTACCTGAGTTTTTAAGATATTATTGGAATAGTAAAAATAAGACGGTAAGGAAGAATGATCTCTTTAAATCAATAAAGCGATCAGTTAATTCTAAAGGTCATGTCTTTGAGTTACTTCGGGATTTGGTACGAAAAGTAGATATTTATAAAGCATTGCTCAATCCCTATGACGAAACTTGGTTAGGGAAACCCGAAATTGCTAAGCATCTAATGGAATTGAGGCTTTTTGGCGCCAAACAACCAATATCCCTTCTAATTTCAGCTTATTGTAATTTATCAGAAACGGAGTTTGCGAATGTGCTTAAGGCCTGTTCAGTTATTTATATGCGGTATAATGTTATTGGAGGTCGAAACCCGAACGAGCAAGAGTTGGTATTTAACAAAATTGCGAATTTTATATCCGATAACAAATCTTTCAAATTGAATGACTTCAGGGACGTATATCCTTCAGATAATGAATTTGAAATGGACTTCGCGAATAAAGAATTAGTTAATAATGCACGTAATAGAAAGGTTATTAGGTATATACTAACCAAGATTGAAAACGATAAAGTTGGTGCTTCTTATGATTTTAACGACGATAAAAACTCAATTGAGTATATTTTACCTGAAAATCCAGGTGATGAATGGAAAATTGACGATGACATTTTGCAACGTTGTAGGTATAAAATTGGAAACCTAACCTTATTGGAGAAAACGAAGAATAACAAGTTACAAAACTCAATTTTTAAAGAGAAACTATCTGTTTTCAATTCAAGTCAGTTCCAAATAACTAAATCAATAGGTGAGCACTATAATAATTGGGGCGAAGATCAAATAATAGGCAGGCAAAAAAGCATGGCTAAAAGGGCTAAAACCATTTGGAAAATTCAATTTTAACTCTTCGAGAAGGAGTTTGATGAATAAATGTATAAAGAACTATTGATAATTTCCGCATGGATTTTCCTGATTCTTGGAGCCATTTTGAACAATATGTCAAAGGGAATAAGGCTTATGGAAAAAGAAGGGTGTATTCAGCCTAAAAGAAAATTGGTACATGCGGTTCCTGCAAGAACATTAAAAGAAAATGCTGAGCGCGGCCCTAAACATTTAAGGCAAGCCTTTAAGAAGGTTCTCGATCGAAGAAGATTAAGTTTTGCTTTAATGATTCTTGCCTTTTTTTTACTATTGGTATCAGGGTTGGCGTAAATAGTTTTTCAATTGGTGCTTAGCATTACTCAAAACATGATTCGCTCTAATTGGCAACAAAATGTTTTAGAAAGAGATAATTACTCGTCAAAAAAGTTGAGATTGAAGGCGTTACTTCATTCCTAAACCAACCCGCTCTTATATGCCAACCTAATGGCTTCTGCTTTGTTGTGTACGTGTAGTTTTCGGTACACGTTTTCTATGTGCTTGCGCACAGTGCCCGGGCTAATAACCAGATTATTGGCTATTTCTTTATAGTTGCGGCCCTTGCACAACTGCTCTAAAATGCTGGTTTCGCGTTCAGAAAGTGCAAAGCTTTCGGCCTCTGAAACGGGTTCTTCAATAGGGGCATTACGCAGCAGTTTCATGGCTTTGTTGGCAATAGAAGGAGTCATACTGGCACCACCGGCCATAATATCAAGAATAGCTGCTTTTAGGTTTTCTGCTGGTTCGTCTTTTAGCAAATAACCGTTTGCGCCGGCCCTAATGGCCTTAAAAATGGCGGTGCTATCGTCTAAAACAGTGAGCATTAAAACCTTTATTTGTGGGTAGAGATTTTTAATGGTTTCTGTGGTTTCTATGCCGTTTCCATTGGCCATTTCAATGTCCATTAAAACCAAGTCAATTAAAGAGTCATTCGCCAACATTTCAAGCAGTTTGTTGCCGCTTTCTGCCTGGTGTTTCACCTTAAACTCACTAAAGCCGTCCACATCTTTCGATATGCGGTTAAGCAACATGGCGTTGTCTTCGGCAATGGCTATTTTAATGGGGGCATTCATGCAACAAACATCTGTTTTAGGTTTTGGCCTGGCAATACGCATTATGGCGTATTCGGAATGGTAAATTCTATTTGTGTTCCTTTTTCAACTTCCGAATTAATGAATAATTCACCACCACATTCTTTGGCCCTGGTTTTCAAATTGATAAGGCCGTTTTGTCTTTCTAATTTATGAGGGTCAAAGCCTTTTCCATTATCTGAAATAATGCCTTTAACCATTGTGGTATTGGTTGTAAGCGAAAAGGAAATTGTGCTTGCATTAGCGTGTTTAAGAGCATTGTTGAGCGACTCTTGCACTATGCGATAAATGGCAACTGCTTTGGCAGGTTCAAGCGTTAATTCGGCTTGTTCGCTAAAATCAGTTTTAAATTCAATTTCTGGATACGAACGCTTGCATCTATCAATAAAATCCATGGCCCTGAAGTAGATTTCTTCAACCGTAAAATGATCTTGATTAAGCGCCCAGACGGTTTCTCTAAGGTCGCTGGTAAGCTCATTGCTTAGGCTGGCCATTTGGGTTTTTGCTTCGTGTTCACCCTGCTGAAACATGCCTTGCAACAAAGTGAGTTTAGAACCGATATTATCGTGCAGGTCTTTTGAAATTCTGAGCCGTTCTTGATACACCTTGTTCTGCAACTCTAACTGGGCGTTTTTTTGGTTGAGCGCCAGTTCGTTCTTCAATTTATGCGCCTTCAACCTTTGGTTATTATAAAACAAAGCAATGGTTACCAACACCAAAATGGCGGCCACAATAACAAAGGCAATGGTGGCTTGCAGGCGGTTTAGTTTCACCGCATCGAGCGCGCGCTGGGCTTTTATGTTTTTGTTTTCTAACTCTCTTTTCTCGGTTTCGTACTTAAGCTGAAGCTCATCTGCTTCGTTCAGTTTTTCAAGCGAATAAATAGAGTCTTTCAGCGCATAATGACGCTTTAAATGGGTTGAAGCAGTTGCATCTTCACCAGTTTTGGTAAACCATTCGTAGAGCTTAAACTCGGCTTCGGTCATGGCATCAACCAAACCCTGTTTTATGGCTCCTTCTTTGCCTTTTAGCAATTCAGTTTTGGCTTCATTCATTCGGCCCAATTCCATTAGCACCTTACCCAAATTAAGAAGTAGAAAAGGAGTATGCTCAGGCGACAACTCTTTAGCTTCAGTAAGTTGAGTTAGCGCTTCGTTCCATTTTCCGAGTTTAATGTACGTGTTGCCCAAGTTGCTTTTCCAAAGTTGAATGGAAGTAGTGTCGGCATTTTTTTGAAAAAGCGCAATGGCTTTTTGGTTGTAGTAAATGGCACTATCGTACAGGCCCAGCTCGTCGTAAGTAATGCCAATTTGCCCATAAAAAATGCCTGTTCTCAATGTGTCTTCAATAATTCCATTCGCTTTTAAGTGATACTTTAAGGCTTGTTTGTAATTGCCCATGCGGTCATACACATATCCAATGTCTGAATAAGCAAAAGCAATGTCAAGCGCATTCTTCTTTTGCTCAGAATAGTTTAGTAGATATTGATAGGCATCCAGCGCTTTTTCAAAGTTGCCGCGATTGAGATATCTAAAACCCAAATCTCTTTCCACGTAAACAATATTCTCATCGCCAAGACTATCGTATAAATGCTGGGCCAACCACAAAAATTGAAGCGAACTATCAGGGTAATTGCTCTCCAAAGCATAAGAAAGCATTTGGTAGGCATTGGCCAGGCGGGTAGGGTGTTTCAACTCTTTGGCCAATTTTATTACATGGGTTAATTCGTTGGCTGCTATTGCATTTGTGCTATCAGTTTGAGCCATAACCAACTGGCGGGCATGGGTGTAAATACTATCCATTTTGGCCAAAGGCGAACTGCCAAAAACCCACGAACTAGCAAAAATCAGAAGTGCTGTAAAAACCTTTCCCATAACCCGCTATTAGCGAAAATACGCAATTTGACGTATTGCCTACGGCTTGAAATTGCGCCTAATTCGTTGGGTAAATTAGAAGTAATGAAAAAGGGAATTTTAGCCATCGTTTTGCTTTTATGGACAGGAATTGAGTTGGCCGCTCAAGATGTTTCTTACCAAATTCTTGAAGACAGCGCCAATAGAATAGAAAACACCTATGTAACGTTTTATGAGCTACGTGTTGATATGTCGGCGGTTGATCAATCTAAATGGCATAAGGGATTTGCCGGAATTGGCTCTGAGTTGCAGGTGCAATATGCCCTGAAACCCAATTTTGGCATTGATGCCATTGGCACCTATTATTGGTTTGGCGACAAGCGGCTAGGAACCAACATGCCATTTAGGCTAGATATTGGCGTTTGGACAAACAACGAAGGAAAATATAAGACCCAAGAAATAAAGGTGCCGCTAAGGCTTTTTAAAACCAAAGCAAATGTTGAAGATGATAAAGGTAGATGGCTAGGAACAGTTGATGCCATTGGCTTGAGTTATATTACCGTAGAAGCCCAAAAATTGTTTCAAACTGGTTTAAGGGGTGGTTTAACCATGAGAAGAGCCACTTATCGGCCAATGGTGGATTCAAAATACCAACTGGGTATTCAAAACGTGTTGGGTATGTATGGCGGCGTTCAGTTTACCAGAAAAGCCCATGTGGTAACGCAATTGGAGCATAAAGTGGCGGTGTCAGCTGAGTACATGAAATGGTATTTAGACCTTATGTATTTTCCTATAGCCAGCACCACCACAGTTGATATTAACAATAGAAAAAGACTAGGATATAGGTTTGGCGTTTGGGCAACATCGCCCGGCATGAAAGGCCTTTTTGCCAAAACCGTATACAATGTAGAGTTGGGTAGGCTACCGCTTGACGGATGGTATGTTAGCTTGGGTTTAGGCTGGAGATTGTATAAATCGCATTAGCCAAAAGCCGTTCTAACTTTAGGTATGGAAATTAAGGTTAGAATAGAATTACCCAACCACAAGCCCAGGCAAATTGTCTGGGTTTTTTTGTGTATTGAAATCTGTGAACTAGCATTTTACTGCGCACCAAACTGGCGCATCGCAGCTTTAGTTTCATGTTATGATAGAGTCTAAAGCATATCAAATTACTGAATGGACAAAATGGGATGTTGAGTTTATTGAAGCCATTGCCGAGTTTGTTGTAACTCATAAAACCAAGCCCAACTATTTGGCCGCAAGTGCCCATACTTACGAGCAAATTGAGTTTGTAATTAACCTAATTCCTGGCAGCCATAAAAATGTGCAGGCCATTGGCACTGATGGCAGTCGAGAAACGCTTTCAGCCGACGATTATCTTGAACTAGGTGGTTTTGAAACCAAAGAAGTGGTAGTTGATTTCGTGATTAACAACCAACTAACCAGCGGCCAATTCTATCTGCTAAAACTAGACGACAACTATTTCGATAACGACGATGATGATGGAAGCGATCCAACTCCTGTTCCAGAACCAGAGCCAGATTTGCGCATTGTTTTGTGGTGCTGATGTGGTTGTACAGGGGGTAAAAAGGGATAAAATGTGTTTCTGTTACAATTATTACTGCTTGCATACAGGCTGGTTACATTATTTAGGGGGCAATTACACCACTATTACAGATTTACAGTTCAATACAATCAACTGTATAAACTGTTGTGCTGATGTTCATGAACGTTGAAGAATGAGGGCAAGCTGATGGCGCGGTTATGTGTATAAACCCTTTTTTGGGGGTTAAATGTGTTTTATTGGTGATTTTACATGAAATTATACGGCAACAATAGACCAATCTGTAATAGTTACATTTCTGTAACACACAATCAACCACAAATACCGCGAAAATTTAAGGGCGTAAAGTTGGGTTTGATTTCTGCTCTAGGTGTAATGATGTTGTTATTTGGTAGTTATTGTGTATTTCATAGTGTAAGTCACTGTTGTTGATTGACTGTAATGATTTTACGGACCACTGTAATAACTGTAACATATTGTAATGGCCAATACCAGACTTAATCAAGACTAAGTTTTCACGCTTGCGTCTTAAAAACAAAAGAATGAGTCATAATCACTCAACCACCACTTTCTTTAAAAGGGTTCCTTTGTTGGATGTAAGTTTAACCAAGTATACCCCATTAGCAAGTTGGTTTACAGGTATACTCAAGTGGTTTTGAGAACCATTCAAGGAGAAGCTCGAAACGAGTTTGCCGGTTGGACTTAGTACCTGTACACTGTGCACTGTACCGTCAGAGTTACTCCAATTAATTGAAAATGCTTGACTTGCAGGGTTTGGAAAAATGCTTATCCAATCGCCAAGGGTATTTGATTTGCCAATTGTTTTTACAATTACAGATATAGAATCTGAAAGGCTATCTGAGCAACCGAGTTCATTTTCTGCCCAAACGGTAACCCAATACCGGCCGCTTTTTTTATATCTGTGAGAAACACTAAATCCAGTATCAATAGCAGAACTGTCGCCAAAGTTCCAATAAGCATTAATGGAGCCTTTAGTATTGTTCAATTTGAAGAATGAAGAGTCATCAGTTGCAGATCTGGTGAACAATGTCCGAGGTGTATCAGCAATGAACACTGAATCTTGATAAGTCCCAAAACAGCCCGCATTTTCCGCAAATCGAGTTACAATGTGGCTGCCGGGAAACTCAAAACTATGGTAGAAAGAGTCGGTATAGAAAGTTGAATAACTTGAATCACCATCTTTGAATTGCCAACCATTATATCCATTCAATGCGTTGCTGAAAGACTGATCAAAAGTTAAAAATGTATCGCCTAGACACATTGAATCTACATTAAACAATGGCTTCGGATTAGGATAAATATACTTTGTTAGAGTATTAGAGTCTAAACAACCACTATCAGACATTGCTACTAACTTTATTTCATTAAATCCAGCTGAATCAACCATAAATTTAGGTGTAGGGTGGTTAGAAAACACCTTACCATTTAATGACCACCACAAGCTATCTATATTGGCATCATGAACCCATGTTGAATTAGTTGTTGTGAAGGAATCAAACTCGCAATGTCCATTTACATCAAATTTCACCTGTGGGTTTTTGTCTGAAACAAGCTCGATAGTATCCGAGTATGACCTGCAATTGAATTGATTTTGAATTATTAGATAGAACTCTCCGCCATAATGCATTTTTATTGCGTGAGTGTCTTGAATATACACCCCGGTACCATACCACCAATACCAATCAGGATCCATGTTAGTAGGGCCTTCTAAAATGGTGGTATCTCCATAACAGAACTTGGTATTGCCGATAATCTTAATGGTGGCTGAATCGGGTTTTGGAACAACATCAATCGTGTAATCCCAAGAAAGAACGCATCCGGTTGAAGTATCTTGAGTGTTAACTGTAATTGTTGTAGTATCAAGTGGTCTAATCCAAACAAACCTGTCTGAATCACCAGTGCTAAACCATGTAATATGGTTAGAATCAGCGGGGTATGATTCTAACCTGGTACTATCTCCTATACAAATCCTATTAGCTACCACAAACCTGCCAGGATAAAAGCGCATAACAGGAAAATTCAATGTGTCGTAATTCGAACAACCAGTTTTGGTATCGGTGCCTTCTAAAATAATTTGTTGATCTTTATCTCTACCCAAATAATATGTTATCGAGTCACTGCTAAAGGTATCTCCCCAAGTATTGCCTAGTTCTCGAACTTCCCAAAAATATTTAGTACCTCCCTTTCCGTTAAATTTGACAGTATCAAGCCAACAGCCAGAGTCCTTTTCGCTAATTATTTCAATATTTGGCAAACTTGCAATGGTAATACTAGACTTGACCCGGACGGTTTTAAGACCTAGAAACGTATTTTCTCTACTTAACCATACTGTCGTGTCTCTTGAAGTAAAAAGATTCAAAGATCCCGTCTTACTAAAAAAAGGTTTTGAACTAGTATCTGATTCATATGCATTTAAAGTAGAAAAGGTGTATCCTGTGTTATAAATTCCCATGCTAAGACGTGCGCTACCAGATCCACATATGGTATCGTGGATGGATAATACAGTTGCAGAATTCATGAGTAAATCAAACTTTGTTGCCAAAGCATTGTGAGTAGAGTCACCTGTTTTTACACCATCATAGCCTCCTAAAATGTAATAAGTACCATCACTAACTTTAACTATACGAGCACCAGGATGTTTAAATGAAGCTCCAGCTTGTTGCAACCAATTCGGGTGTGGTTTTCCCAAAATTATTGGAGAACTTAGCTTATTCCACTTGCCAAAGCTGGCATCTAGGTACATCATACTATCAGATTCCGAAGTAATGGTTCCGTCAGACTTATCTTTAATTCTTGATAAGTTGAATATGCGGTTGTTATAAGAGACTGTAAACCCATAGCGTGCATCGGGTGCATTTGAAAGTCTAATTATATCAATGCTCCATCCAGCTGTACCCTGCCATTTAATTTCATAAAACGAATCAGAAGCATATTGTATTCGACCATTGCATTGATTGTTTGACAGACCGCCCATAATTATAGGTCTGTCCTCAGTGTATTGCAAGGCTTGGGCATGTGTAAGACCAGAAAGAGATGGAAATGAATCTTTACTCCAATCTAATCCACCAGAAATAAAGGAACGATAGTATTTCTTTGAAGTTGAACAACCCTTATCTCCCGCGCCATGAAGCAATATGCCACTTTCAGTGAGCCCACCTTCATTTAAAATACCCAATCCAGCTCCACTGCTAGGAACTTTGTTTTTCTGATTACATGTTTTAAAACTGTCTAATGTCCGGTAAGAAACGAACATGTCGCTATAATAATCACTAGCGTTACCAGGGTAAGCCGTACCCATTCCAATATACACACTATCTCCCGATACCCATAAGTTTCGCCAACCCTTTATGTGATTCAGTTTTTTAGCATTCCAGCCAAGGCTGTCTCTATGTTTCCATGTAATTACAACCGGGTATTCATTATTCATTTTCGTGGTGTCAGTAGGGTTCCATCTATCACTTCGGCGCATTGACCATAAAGCCACTACGGTTTTTGTTTTACTAATGTATTTGGCCCCAGAAATAGAATAGTAATCTGGGTTAACTATGGAATCTAAATTTTCGCTTTTATGCCAAAATATTTGCCCGATGTTTTGGGCGTTAGTAGTTTGTTGAAACCATAGCATGAATAGCAATATTGGTGCAAAATATCTAATCAATTGATTCATGGTTGGCGGTCTAGAAGAGATTAAACAAGGTTCTAAAGTTAAATAGCCATTCTGAATTGGTCCCAACCAGTTCAAATCCTCTATAGAAATTCCTATTTAGTGAAACATTGCAGTTCATTCTATTCATCAAAGTAAAGCCCAGATTTGCAGAAATAGATTCGAATTGGGAATTATCGTAAATATTTAGAGCGTTTTGATATATAAGCGTCATAGTTG
>JAGQWA010000330.1 GCA_020437725.1 Bacteroidota bacterium
TTCAAAGTTTAAAGGAAACGCGGTTTGAAGTTTCTTGTTTCTAGTCCTAGGCCTAGGAATTCAAAATTGCACCCAACTCATCTTCCTATCGCGAAGCCCCAGCTTCGTGATTATACATATCTGAGCGCGCTGCGCGGGAATTGAGCACTACCTAAGCTGAATTTCTGCCCTCCATAACCATGCACCATCCACCAACTACAAGCCCCATAAATAATTAAACTACCAAAAACATTTTATTTTCCTCAATTTCTTGAATAGGTATTTTTATTTTTGGTGGAATTGAAATTGATGAACAAAACACACTTTAACAGCTTGGGAAACCGCTATAAAATGTAGCGGTACAATCAAGTTATGGTGCATTAATGAATGAAGAAAATATTTTACATAATCGGATTAATTTTCATAATTCAATCTTGTTTGGTTGAGAATAAATCTGTGACAAAAGATGAGAAAGAAGAAGTTCAATCACAAAAACTTGAAACTACCAAAAGTGTTAAAGACCCAAATATTAAAGGTAGAAAAGAGCTTCTCAGTTTTGAAAAGAAATATGAAAGTCAATGGACTGATAAACCTCAAAACTTTCCATATTCAAAAGGAGCAATTTTTAAAGTCTTCAAGCTAGATTGTTCAGGGGAATGTTTTAAATCAGAATTCAGAAAAAGAAAATCTGATGGTGTTGAAATTTCTGAAAAGGACTTTTCAAAATTAGTGGAATTACTAAGAGAACCAAAGTCCTATGATAATTCAACTGCAGCTTGTTATGATCCGAAATTTGGGTTAGTTGTTTATGATAAGGAAAATATCCCAACTGAATTTTTGAGTATTTGTCTTGACTGTAATAGCTTCCGGACTTACCCAGGTCAAATTGAAGTAAATTATGAAAATAAAATACTCTTTGGATTTTCTAAAGAGGCTCGAAATGAATTAAGACAACTGTTTTTTAAGTGGGGAATTGATTACTATGGATTTTCTTCATTTTGGGATGATGAAAAGGAATATAAAAAATATTTAGAAAAGAAATAAAACGACACCACAATCGAGTAAACGGCTCCACTCACAATTAATAACGGTGTGCGCCTTTCACACCACTCCCGAAAGCTTTCGGGATACGGGTCTTCCCGAAACAATCGAGACAGGTTTTACTGGGCGGTTCATCTGGCCTTAACGATTGGCTCTTTTCACCCAATCGGCTAGTTCCACTTAAGATAGAACTAAGCATTAGCTGAGAAGCTACTCATTAACGCCAATTAGCGCTCCCTACCGAATTAAGAACGGATGTTCAACCCTTCATGGCATCTTACTACTTCGCAGTGTTTACAACATGGTAAATCGTTGTCAGTAGCTTAATACCACTACTATGGTATCTGCTGAATTACTCATAAATTATTAGATTTTAACGGTATTCGTGAACCATGAACGGTTTCAGTTCATCTCTCGCGAGAAATCAACTTGCCACTTGCTTTGCTTAGGGACAGCTTGTGCCGATTATTTCGGGATTACTCTCTCGCATATCAGATCCTCACCCTTTGGAACATTCGTTAAAAGAACCATATTTAATATTCAAGGCACACAATGTATATAATAAATAGGCGAAACTGTAGTAAAATCAAGGCTTTTGGCTCTTATCAAACTTTGTAATTAACCGAAAGTTTCGTGCTTCGAAATAACCTACTTTTCAAATTTAACCGTTGGGTGTAATTTGAGAAAACCCAATAAAATTATAACTTTTTACCAATTTTTGGTATTTTTGAAAAAATCATTTTAAACATGAAAAACACGTCTATATCACTCGGAAATTATTTTGACAAGTTCGTCCAGACCCAAGTTTCTGCTGGACGATACAAAAATGTGAGCGAAGTTATACGTGCAGGACTTCGACTTTTGGAAGATGAAGAAAGTAAAATTGTTGCTTTAAGAGAAGCCATTAGAAATGGAAAAGAAAGCGGAATTGTAGAAGATTTTGACCCAATTGAAAATCTAAAAAAACTCAAAGCCAAACACGGAATTGATGTCTAAATACAGATTAACTCATTTATCTAATCAAGACTTAAATGAGATTTGGGAATACACATTTCGAAAATGGTCTCTTAAACAAGCGGACAAGTATTATGACCTGTTAATTGAATCATTTAATCAAATTACGCTAGAACCAAATTGCGGCAAGAATTACGATGGAGTTGAACCAAAACTACGTGGACTTAAAACGGGAAAACATATCGTGTTTTATGAACTGATAGATGATGACACCATTGAAATCAGTAGAATTTTGCATCAAAGCATGGACATAAAAAACAAACTCAAAAAATAAAACCTATGCCCAATCGAGTAGCCCGCCCCAATAGCAAATGCTAGCAGAGAGAGACTCTCATCCGCCGACTCGCGGATACGGGTCTTCACGAAATAATCGGGACAGGTTGTACCCGGCGGTTCGTTATTGGGTCTATTCACTTTTTTAGTACTCCATCATACTTAAGTAGTTTCTCATCTTAAACCACTCCATGGTAATTGCAGTAACCCGAACAGAGCCGTTGGCATGAATCTCGCAAAAACCCAACACGAAAAAACCCCTCAGACCTAAGCCCAAGGGGTTTCCTTTTGAATAGTTAAATATACCGTACCCTGTTTACCGTTTTATTGCCTAACGAATACTTTGGATTCGCCGGTGGCATTTCTGATAATATATGAACCTTGCTCAAGGTCTTCAACACTAATTTTATTTGTATTAACAGCGGTTTTTACGGTTCTACCAGATAAATCGTAGATGGTATAATCGCCAACTGCTGAAGTATGAATAAATGAACCATTTGATGGGTTAGGGAACAATGACCAACGCGTGTAATTGGCTTGTTTGGTGTTAACTGTTTTTCCGCCCCATTCAAATACTGATACGGTTCCACTTACTTCATTGGCAGTAACTAGGTAGTATTTGCCATCAGGCGTAATAGTTGAATCTAAGAACAACACACTTTCTGGAGCCAAATCTCCAACTGCATCGGTTTTAACATCGGTTACGCTGAAATCGCGGTTGTTGAAATAGGTAACAAAATATGGATTGTGAACATCTGTAATGTTATAAACCATTATTCCACCCATTCTTTCTAAACCAATAAATGCATAAACCGAATCTCTCCAAACACCAGTTGTAATGGCTTCTGGCTCGCCGCCTTTGTCATCAGAACGGTTATCGAAAGAGCCATTTTCATCGTTGGTAGAGTTAAAGTTATCTGGGTCTTTTTCTTCAAGTACGAATTCAAAATCAGAACCGCTATCGAAAATGATGTTGCCATAAACATCATAAATGGTAAATGAACGCGAGCCGTAAGAATAGATTTGGTCAAAATCGCCATCACCATCATAATCACCCATGGTTGATGTGGTTTTCAAGCGGCCAAGAAGTTCATCTTCTTGTAATGCACTACGATTAGGATAGGCAATAGAATCAAGTGTTAAGTCTTTAACACGTTCTTCTTCAGAAAAACCATCATAATCTCTAGAATCGCCTTCGTTGGCTGTTAAAAGGTAGATTTTATCGTTTTGTTGAATTGAGGTTATCGCATCAGGAAGACGCATTCCAAGAACATTGTAATTGTCAATGTTAATCGCATCGTCTTTGTCAGAAACGTCCATAGCATGGTAGCCTTCAAACCAAATAATACCAAGAGAAGTATTGTCTGAAACGCCTGCACCTGCTAAACCAAAATCGTTATCGTTTATAACGGCCATTGCATCTGGCGCAATCCATGCCAAACCTTCTGGTTTGTCGCTAGGCAAATACCCAATTGAAGGAAGGTTTGTAACAACTCTTCTTTTTACAGGACGAACACCAGCAGCAACTAGCTCATCAGCACTCATTTGTTCTAGCATCTTGCCATTAATTCCTTCTTTAGATATGGCTGAATCTAGAATATTAGTGGCACCTACAAGGGTAAATTCCACAATGTATTTCTTGCTTTCATCATCGCCAGGAACACCTGAATCTCTTTCTAATACCCTGAATTTGCCATTGCCCATATAAACCGCATCGCCCATTTTATCTACTCTTCCATCAGAAAAACCTTTGTCGCGGTTTCTTTCAAGT
>JAGQWA010000331.1 GCA_020437725.1 Bacteroidota bacterium
TTCACTTTAGCATCATCAAAAGCAAAGTGGATGAAATTCAGCTCAGTTTTAAAGTACTTCAAGAAAGAGAAGCCCAATAAGGTTACTTACTATGATCAGTTAATGAAGGCATACACAAAACCTTCGTTTTACATTCCTATATACAACAGAATTAATGCTGAGAAAACTCCTTACCTGAGCAATGGATCATTTGTTTTAAAAGATATGTTTCCATTAGGAACCGCCCTTACCAAAGTGCAATCTGTACTTGGGGCACCAAATCACCAAGCTGTAGCAAAATTGCCTGTAGAATCACATGTTTGGCTTTATAGAACCATGATTGGAAAATATAGAGCTCACCTTAGGCTTCATTTTGTTGATATGAAGCTGTACTACTACAATATTCAGTTCAGATATCTTTCAAGTGCAGATATTAAACTCATAATTGACACCATTGAGTTTAAATATTTGGGTGGAATAAACGTGTCAAATCGTGATGGATTTATTATAAGAGATGCGAATGACAGCCATTGCTTGGTAAACGCAGGTAATCAATTAGAGCTTCAGTTTATTAGTCAAGATGAAGTATTGGAGCACATAATAGAATTTGAGTTAGACTTAAAGGTAGCAAAAGCCTCGCAGATAAAAATTAGGAACGAGCTGCAACTAATGAGATTATTATAGCACTCTTATAGTGATAAAATAAGGGTTAAGCTTTCTGGGTAAAAAACAGCTGAGAATTACTCGTGCATTTCATCATTTTTGTGCATTATGGCCTTTGAGCAATACCATGCAAAAGTTGAAAAAGCACTTCAGAATTTCGTTCCTGCCAGAACGGCGAACTCGCTTGCTGGCCTTGTAGTTAGAAACCAAGTAATTCTTAAAATAAAACGACCCCGAAGAACAAAGTTGGGTGACTATCGCCCGCATCAAAACGGCGTTCAACACATTATTACCATTAACAACAACCTAAACCAGTATGCATTTCTAATTACACTTGTTCATGAAATAGCACACTTGTATCAATTTAGAACCTATGGCCGCAAAGCCAAACCGCATGGTGAAGAATGGCAGTCGTATTTTAGGCAATTAATGCAACCCTATTTGGCTCAAAAAGTTTTTCCAACAGAAATTCAAGATGCGCTTTTAAAGCATATGAACAATATAAAAGCATCGAGCTGTGTTGACCATAACTTGCAAGAAGCCTTAAAAAAATATGATGTTAACCAGCCAAAAGGGGTGGTAACAGTTGCCGAATTAGCACCTTTGCAAACCTTTGAGTGGGGAGCCAAAGGCAGAATTTTTAGAATAGAAGGCAAAATGCGAACACGCTATAAATGCATTGAATTACATACTGGCAGAGCTTTTGCCTTTAGCGCCATGGCCCAGGTAAAGCCAGTTCGTTTATGAGAGTTTTCATCGCTGCATTTTTTCTAATCATTTCGCAATGTGCTTTTGCCCAAGACGGCGATAAAAATAGACCCAAGGGCAAAGTGAAAATTCTGGGCCCCATTGAAAACGTGCAGTTCAAAAAAATAAATGGAAAGCGCGCCAGAATAATGGTGGGCAATGTGGCTTTTCAGAAAGACGAAGTAATATTTAAGTGCGACAGTGCCATTCAATTTATAGAAGATGAAGTTACCTATGCCTACAGAAATGTAAGGTTTAACCAAGGTGATTCTTTGAGACTTACGGGCGATGAAATGGTTTTTGATGATAAAACCGAAATGGCCATTATTTCTGGGAAAACGGTTAAAATGACCGATGGAAAAATGACCTTAACCACTACCAAATTGTATTACAACATGGCCAACGATGTTGGCTATTATTTAGACTCAGCATTTATAGAAGATGGCCAAAATGAATTGCACAGTAAAAAGGGCTATTACTATTCAAAATCGCATAGTTTGTTCTTTAAAACCAGGGTTAGGTTAAACAATCCAGAATACAAGATTGCCACAGATACTTTAAAGTATAACGTGCAAACGGAAGATGCCTTTTTCTATGGGCCAACTGATATTATATCTCATACTGGTGATGTGCTTTATTGTGAGCGCGGAAAATTCTACACCAAACGCAATTATGCCCAAATGGGTAAAAACACGCGAATTGAAACTGAAGGCAGAGTGCTTTATGGCGATAGTTTAACCTACAAAAGCAATACCGGCATAGGCGAAGCTTATAAACGAGTGAAGTTGGTTGATACGGCTCAAAACCTTTCCGTTGCAGGAAATAAAGGATGGTATAGCCGAATAGAAAGCGCTTTTATGGTAACTGATTCGGTGTTGTTTTCGCAATTTCAAGAAGATGATACACTATTTCTTACGGCTGATACGCTTAGAATGTTTACCGATACGACAGATTCAGCAAGGGTAATGCTGGCTTATTACAAGGTGCGCATTTACAGCCGAGATTATCAAGCAGATTGCGACTCGCTATTTTATGGCACAACCGATAGTGTAATGCACTTTACAGGTTCTCCCATATTTTGGATGAGCGATTTTCAAGTAAAATCTGACTTTATTAAGGCCTGGCTAAAAGACAATGAGCTGCATAAAGTGCATTTGCAAGACAACTCAATAATGGGAAGGTTCATAGACAGTGAGCACTTCGACCAGATTGGTAGCGATTCTATGGACGCTTACTTTAAGAATGGAAAGCTGAAGAAAATAGATGCATTTGGTAGTCCAGAAGCCATCTATTTTGCTAGAGACGATAAAGATTCATCATTTATTGGCGGCAATAAAACCAAAGGTTCAAAAGCCACTATTTGGTTCAAGGAAGGTGAAATTGCCAAACTAAATTTCAGCCAGAACGGTACGGCCAATATGCTGCCACCAATAGATTTCGACAATCATGACCTAATGCTACCAAGTTTTATATGGCATGCTGGTTTACGCCCAAACAGCATTGCCGAATTGTTTATTAAACAGAAGGAAGCGGCTGAAATAGGAGAGATGCTTAATTCCAAATCTCAGCCATAACTATTTCACGAGCGTAACATTTCCTTTCAAGAAGAATACTTCGCCATTGGTGCCAGCAATTTGAGCCAAGTAAATATATACACCTACAGGGCATTCGGTACCATTAAATGTGCCATCCCATCCCTTGTCAACATCAGTACTTTCATAAATCATTTGGCCCCAGCGGTTAAACACTTGTAACCTGAAACCACTAAGATCTTGTGCTTCTTTTAGTGCCCAGCCTTTAATGAGAAATTCGTCGTTTACCCCATCATTATTAGGCGAAAATGCGCTTGGAGCAAATGCGGTTGGTACAGGTTCTACCAAAATGATGTTAGAAACACTGGTGTCTCCAAAAGCTCCATTTTCTATGGCTTTTACTTGATAATTAAAAGGTTGCTTATAAAGTCTAAAGGCACCTGTGTCTAACAAACTTGTATCGTTTGCATCCAGTTTGGCAATTGAGCTAAAATCTGACTCATTGGCACCTGATCGGTAAACTTCATATTGCGCCACTCCGGCTTCCCAATCTCTATAATGTGTCCAAAACAATTCTGGATGGTTAAGAATAAACCTGTGTTGCAAATAAATGGTTTTGCCTATTCTGCCCGTTTCACTTTTGTTATTGCAAGCATCAACTACGCTTATTCGGTAGGCATACCACTTATTATTTACCCAAACATTAGAATCAACAGCCCAAGTGTCTTTGGTTGAAAGATGATTTAGTTTCCAAGGTTTAAAAGCTTCTGTGCGGTCAATTGAATAATGCAACACATTGCGCTGCACACTATGGTTCCATTTTAAGAAAACCCTATTTAATGAGTCAATAGTAGCCAGTTCAATATTCAATGGCGTTTCTTGAAAAACATATTCTATTTGATGCTGAACTTTATTACTAGCCGAACGATAATTTTCTGCATTGTGTGTTGCAACAACTCGGTATTCATACAATTCATCGCAAACAAGAGAGTCTGTATAAGTTAAAGTTTCGCCATTTAATGAATCTAAGAGCTCAAAAGGCTTGTTAGAATGTCTTCTGTAAACAAGATAGTTTTTTACTGATTCCCAGCCAACGTAAGGTGTCCAACTCAATTCCGATTTTCTGG
>JAGQWA010000332.1 GCA_020437725.1 Bacteroidota bacterium
TTATTTACCCCCCCCCCAAATTTTATTTCAAAAATTTTTCTCCTTATATATTCACTTGCTGTTTAATACGCCGTTACTGTGGCTCAATTTTCATTTAACCTTCTAAAACCAGCATCAGCGTTTCTTTAAATCCCAATTAAAATTAGCATGTCCAAAAACCATTTTTAAGGGCACGGGTAGGTTTAACCACCCTTAAGTTTCACTTTGTATCCTTTTTGGCGCAACAGTTCGGCTACTCGCTCTTTTTTATCGCCTTGAATAACAATTTCGCCATCTTTAGCAGTTCCGCCCACGCCGCATTGTTGCTTAAGCCATTTACCCAACTCGGCAAGTTCTATGGCGTTGCCTTCAAAGCCTTCAACCAATGTGGCCATTTTACCGCCACGCCCCTTTTTATCTCTAGATACATAGAGCGTTTCGTCGCCAGTTGAACCGGCTTCTTCTTCGTGGCTTTCAAACTCGTAATCTGGATTGGTAGAATAAACCATGCCACCCAAATCGCCCAAGCTCTGCACCTTTTTTGGTTTTTTATTTCGTGCCATAGGGCTCGAAAATAAATTGAATTTTCAACTAAATACTTTAACCCAATTGAATGATTTACTTTCGGGCTTATGCCATTAAGTATCTACAAATCGTCAGCCGGATCTGGTAAAACTTATACATTGGCCAAAGCCTATGTAAAGCTATTAATTGAAAATCCCTTAGGCCACCCGAACATTTTAGCGGTAACCTTTACCAACAAGGCTACGCAAGAAATGAAAGAGCGCATTCTCACATTCCTTAACTATTTGAGCCACGGCGAAAACGATACACTGCTTTCGCAAATTTCTGATGAATTAAAGCTTGATAAAGCCCGCGTAGCCGCAAATGCTGAAAAGGCTTTTAAGCATTTGCTGCATGAGTATTCAAAGTTCTCGGTTGTAACTATTGATAGTTTCTTTAATCGCTTGATAAAAGCTTTTGTGCATGAATTGGGTATTCCACTAAATCATGAGTTAGAGCTTGACACTAAAATGGTGTTGAAAAAATCTTACGATGCCATGCTTCAAAACCTAGCTAACAAAAAAGACCTGCAAGCGCATTTGCTAGAGTTTATGTTAAGCAAATTAGAAAATGGCAAAGGCTGGCAAGTAGAAAAAGAAACCCTGGAGTTAGGCGGCGACCTGTTTGCAGATGGCCAACACCCTGTTCATGAAGCAGTAAGATTCTTCGATTTTGATGCCATTAACGAACTTTTGAAGAAATGCAATGAGTTTATTTCTAGGCTCGAACTTGCCTTTGGCGAATTGGCTGACCAAGCTTTTACGCTCATGACCAAACACGGTCTTTTAATTGAAGATTTTGCGTATGGCAAATCAGGTGTGGCTAACATTTTTAATAAATGGAAAGAATTTAGAAATTGGGATAAATCATTTGGAGCAAGACCCTTGAATGCTGTTGATGAACCAGACAATTGGTCAACCAAAAAATCCCCAAAAAAAGAACTTATTGAGCGAGCTTTTTATGCAGGATTAAATGACTTGCTTAAAAAAGGAATAAGCCTATGGGAACGATCTGAAAGTGATTTCTATACCTACACTGCTATTAAAAAGAACCTGTATGTGGTTGGCATACTTCACCACTTAAGCAATGCCATTAAAAAGTACAGGGATGATGAAGAAATCTTACTCATTTCAGACCAAAATCACTTTATAAATACCATTTTGAAAGAAGCCGAAATGGAATTTATATATGAAAAAACGGGCTCAAAATTTCAGCACATACTCATTGACGAATTTCAAGATACCAGCAAAGTGCAATGGGAAAATTTTAAGCCATTAATTACCAATTCTATTGCAAATGGAAACGAAGTATTGTTGGTTGGCGATGCCAAACAATCAATTTACCGATGGCGCGGCGGCAGTTCAGATCTCATTCTACAAAAAGCTGCTCAAGACTTTGGGTTCAGAAGTCAAGATGTAACTAAAAATCTGGCAGCCAACTACCGTTCAATGGCCAATATCATTGACTTTAACAATGCCTTTTTCAAAGAAATTCACCAACATTTTGCACCTGATGGCATTATTAGCGAAGCGAGCAAACATGAACCGTTAAGGCTTTCTTATACCGATGTTGAACAAAAGCAAACCAGCAAAACCCAGCAAGGTGGTTATGTTAGGTTTAAATATTACCAAGGCCAAAATAACATTGAAAAGCATCCACTAATAGAAGCGGATCTTATTGCTCAAATTCAGCAATTAAAAGAAGAAGGGTTTGCTTATGGGCAAATGGCCGTGCTGGTTTTTAAAAACCAAGAAGCCTCAACCGTAGCCACACTTCTAAACCAGCATCATATTCCTGTACAATCATCAGACAGTTTGTATTTAAGTCAATCTGGTGTGGTGCAATTGCTCATTACCTTGTTGAAATATGTGCAGGCTCCAACCAAAATTCACTTAAAAACACAGCTTTATGCGCAGTATACTCAGCTTTTGGAAACAGAAATTGACCACAACAATGTGCTAAAATGTATAAACGAATCTGCTGATGAATTTTACTCCCTTTTTCCACCTGAATTCAAGCAATTAATACTTGGTGGCATTGGAAGCAATTCATTGTTATTTATAAGAAAATGCCTTTCGGTTTTTGGACTCGAAAATGCCGATATTGCTTACGTTCAAGCCTTTATGGAAAAAATTGATGAGCTTTCATCATCGCAAGGAAGTTCATTCAACACCATTTTAAATTGGTGGGATGAAACTGGTAATAAGGTGAGTATAGAAACCGCCAAAAACCCAGAAGCAGTTGTAATTCAAACCATTCATAAAGCAAAAGGACTACAATACCCCATTGTGCTCCTTCCCTATTTAAGTGGCCTTTATAAGCCAAAATCCAATTCTAATTTATGGCTAAATGCTGTGGGCAAAAACTATGAAAAGTACCCCGCTTTCCCTGTAAAGTCAACGGAATCTTTGGCAAATACTGCCTTTGCGAGCGACTATCAAGATGAGTGTAATTGGATTACTGTAGATGCCATTAATGCACTCTATGTGGCCTTAACGCGGGCTGAACAACGCATTTACATGTTCGCAGCTCAATCAAAACATTCCAATTCAGTAGGAGATGTTTTAAATAACCGTTTAAGCAAAATTCCCGGCATTAAGTCAATTGAAAATGGTTTTGAATATGGCAATGAAAAAGTGGGTGAATTCCCAACAGATTTTCATGTTCAAACCGAAATTGACAAGATTCATTATAACCAAAACGAGATTCAACTTAGGCAGCGCAGCCTTCAATTTGATTTGTTTGAAACCGTTGCGCCACGTGTTAATGGCAGCATAGTTCATGCGCTTTTGGCTGAAATAATTTCGCCCAAAAACCTGGACCTTACTTTGGCTAAAGCGGTAGGCAATGGCATAATTCAAAAAGATGAACTTGCTACTTACCATAAAATGATTTCAGAAATATTAGAAAGCCAGGCAGGTAAGTTGGTTTTTAATACAACAGCTCAGGTTTTTACAGAAAAAGAGATGCTGGCTAATGGGCAAATCATTATTCCCGATAGAATTCATATTTCTGAAAAAGAAGTAACTGTAATTGATTTTAAAACTGGCAAGCCAGAAACGGCTCATCATACTCAGGTTCAGCAATATGGCATTGCACTTAAAACAGCAATGCCCGATAAACAGGTATCGGGCATGCTATTTTATACCAATAACTACGAGCTAGTGCCCGTAGATTTATCTTTTAACTAAAACTAGATTTTAGGTATTCTCTGTTCATTCTGGCAATGTTTTCGAGCGAAATTCCCTTAGGGCATTCTACTTCGCATGCGCCAGTGTTGGTGCAGTTTCCAAACCCTTCGGCATCCATTTGCTCTACCATGTTTTTAACGCGTCTTTTTGCTTCTGGTTGGCCTTGTGGCAACAACGCATACTGCGAAACCTTGGCCGAAACAAACAACATAGCCGAAGCATTTTTACAAGTAGCTACACAGGCGCCACAACCAATACAGGCAGCTGCATCAATCGCTTTATCAGCATTTTCTTTTTCAATAGGAATGGCGTTG
>JAGQWA010000333.1 GCA_020437725.1 Bacteroidota bacterium
TTAGTCTTTAGTATTGAGTAGTCTGAACATTAGTAATTTAGATCTTTAACTCTTTGCTTTGAATCCAAGATATCCTGAAATCAAACTTATAAGCTGGGACTCAAGTTCACTTTGAAGTGGCAGACTATGTTTATGAACTCTTAGTCTTGCCAAGTCTATATTTCCGCGACTTACATCATTCACTAATAATTCAACTTTATCGTCATCATCAACAGTTGTATTTTTTGTAAATTTTTTATGCCATAATATTTGAATTATGTCGTCTGGGTTCCATTTTGATTTTAGATGCCAAATATCAACTCTATATTTCTTGGTTTCTTCAATGAATTTTAGGTGCATTTTTTCAAATGTGGAAATGATGGTATCGAAATTGTTTTTTTCGTCTTTGAACATAACAGTTAAACTTTCGAAGTATAGGTTACCTTTTGGCCTTTATCTAAATATTTTCCAGCAGTGAACTCTTGCTGAAATTGTTCCCATTCCTTCTCAAACTCTGCTTTTTGTGCCATGTTGCTCCAAGGGTTTGGATGATTGGCATTGGCTGAATTGTATTTAATTGGAATGTCGGTTACTTGGATTTTATAAGTTGATGCCAAATAGGCTAGAAGTGCATCAAAACTTTCAAATTGATAAACATACGATTCTTGCAGGGTGTCGCCATATGCATCAAGACCTAAACACATCCATTCTAAGTCGAGTAGATATTGTTGCTTTTCAAAATCACAATTGAGCATTATGGCCAAAAACATGCTCTGATATTTCTCTACTGGAAAATACCCAACAAGTTGTGTGGTTCCTTTTTGGGTTTTAAAGCGCTGCTCAAGTTGCTTTAAGGTTGTAAATGTTTGGGGGTTTTGTTCAGGCATCATGTCAATATATTGAAATGAATTCTGAGCCGAGACCTACTATTTATTTTGTTTGAGCTAATAATCATTTTCTAAAATTATTAAGAATCTACACTTTCTGCTGGTTATTAAGATTACTCAACCTTAGTATAGCTTTCTTTTATTCCGTTTACATAGGTAGTTACACCAGTTAGTTTGCCAGTTTTATCATAATCATTCCAAGTACCGTTACCGTTTTTGAGAGTACCTGCATTTAATTTGGTTCCGTTTTCGGCATAACAACTAATTACTTCCCATCTTAAGCCAATATCAGCTTTTCCAATAGTAGAAAGGTTGTGTTTATAAACCACTTCTCGTTGAAGCTGGCCATTTGGATAGTACCATACAGCTTTGCCATTTCTCTGCCCATTATCATACTCACAACTAAATATTAATTGTTTATTTAAGAAATGCTTATAAATGCCAGTTCCGTTTTTAAGCGTATTGCTTCCATTTAAGTCATATGAGTCTATGTATCTAATTCGTTGATCGTCATCATATTCCATGGTTGCTAATAAATTGCCATCTAAGCTTTTTCTAGTCCAAATACCTGTTTTTTTTCCCGCCTTATTGGCTTTGCCTTCTTCGGTATATGATAATTGATCCCATTCGTATAAATAGTGTTTTCTGGTTCCTGTTCCATCGGCTAACCAATTAGATTCATATTTAAGCTCGCCAGAGCTATAGTAAGTTTTAGTTGGGCCAAACCAATCGCCGTTTGCGTAATTGCCTAATGTTAATAGGCTGCCATCAGTATAGTATGTTTTAAACGGACCATGCAATTTGCCTTCGTCATTCCAGGTTTTAACGTCCTTTATTTTGCCGTTTTCAAAGTAACCAGTCCACTGGCCAATAGGTTTGTTGTTTTTATAGTTGTACCCGCCTTCAGATTTTAAAGACCCACTCTCATAATAATGTTTCCAATGGCCAGTTCGGTTAAAGCCTTCAGGAAAAACAAATTCTCCGGCAGGAATATACCATAAGCCGTTGCTCGATTCTCTTAAGTGAGAAATGGTCCAATAACAAGGGCCAGTTCCTTGCACATTGCCATTGTCAAATTTATAAACAGCAATATCATCTTCAAGAATAGTTCGGCTAATGAGTTTACCTTTTTCGAAAAGAAATTTAATGTGTTCTTTTCTGTTTACAGAAAATGTCCAAGTTCCATCAAGAACCAAATTACTTTCGCTCAATTCTTGGCTTTTATAACTACCTGTAAACGAAAATCCTGAGCCATAATATTGCCTACTTCTTGTTACACCATCGTCAAGCAATACATCGTAAGTGTTGGCATTTTCGCCTTCGTAAATCCATTGCAAATGTTTAAACTCTGCTTCGGTAAGTTCACGAAACTTTTTGTCTTTTGCCGAAACCCACCAGCCCGCTTTACCAGTGCCCCATTTTCCACCCTTGTAGCAGCCTATTGCATCGTCGTAAACATATACAGTTCCGTATTTGTTGTTGTTTAAACTTGCAATTTTTGAATGCAATGAGCTTATTTCACGATTTGGATCAAATTTGTTCAATGATTCATAGTACTGTCTTTCAATTTCTTTTTTCTGTTCTTCGGTTTGGGCAATTACACACCCAGAAATGCCTATGCTAAGTGTCAAAAGAAAATATCGAATCATGGCATTAATTTTTAAAATTTTGCTTGTAAAAATGCTCAAGTTATAAAATTGACCATTTCAACCTTAAGTTTTATCTCAAGTTTTGGCAAGAAGTAAAAATGCCAACCTACTTTTCGCCTTTAAACTATTGAACAGTTTAAACTGAATTGAATTTGAAAATGACAGATACCAGCAACCTAACCGATAAACTAAAATTAGTTCTTAAAAATATTCCTTCCGATTGGTTAAATCTTACTACCCATAGACTAGATATTTACCACGAAGAATTGGCCAAAACTGAGTTTTTAGGGCATTTTGAGAAGTTAGTTTCAACAGAATTTTCTGCTCAAGATTTGGCAGAATTACCAACGGCTTATGACTATATTAGGTTAGGGCATCCATTATCGTCAGTTTTTGAATGGTATTTGGCGCTTCAAAACGGTGTTGATGCAAGTTGTGTAATCAGCTTTCAGTCTAGAACCATGCCCATTTTAGCCATTCTTAGAAAGAACCTATTTGCCAATGCCAAAACGCGTGTAGTTTATAAAGGTGGTTTGCCTGAATGCTTGAATTTGGAAAGCCTGCAAACTGTTTATGGTTATAACCTTGAAACAGTGAGATTGGCTTCTGAATCGCAATTGTCAGCTTTTGAAGGAACCACCATTTTTTTGAGTGAAAACAATGGGAAATGGGAAATTGACAATTCTGTTGAAGCCGATTTCTACCTGCTAACCGACCTTGTTTTAGGCAGTGTGGTAGTTGCCAAATCTGAGAAAAGCCAAAAATATGTTTCAGAAATTCAGCATGTTAGAAGGAGAGAGAGCATTGCCATAACACCCGCTAACTGTCTGGTTGCTCTTAACGCTATCGCGGGAAATTCAACTCAAAACAAAAGTTTAAACAAAAACCAAATAGAGGAGAATAGACGCACTGTTATAAATGCAATTCGAAATATTACTGCAACTGAAAAAGAAGCAGTTATAGGTTCATCAGGCTTATCTGTTCAATATGCCATTATGATGGGTTTGGTTGATTATGCTCAGAAAAACCATACTGGTAAGGCCATAAAATTCATGGTGCCGCCCAATTGTTATGGTGGAACCAACGATCAGGCTAGGAGAGTGGCCGCCTGCTTAGAAAATGTAGAAGTGGTTGATTTACCAGTTGACCGCGAGCATGATATGGTAAACAGCGTTGAACAGGTTTTAACCCAGGTTGCTGAGCAAGATGCGGTGCCTTATATTATTGCAGAAATACCCACCAACCCGCGTGTTGAAGTACCAGACCTGGTGCAGCTAAAAGCAGTTTTAGCTAAACCTAGAACAACATCTTCTGGGGCAGAAGCCGTTTCACCCGTTTTCATCTTAGACCAAACCTTTTGCCCCAACGTGCCATTTTTGGGCGAAAATGGGTTCTTGTCGGGCGTAAAGACCATTTCTTATGTAAGTGGATCTAAGTTTCCGAGTGGGGGCAAATGCACCGCTGGGTATTGTGTGGCTAATCAACCAGCAGAATCACTTCTAGAGCCAATTAAC
>JAGQWA010000334.1 GCA_020437725.1 Bacteroidota bacterium
TTTCTTTTAACGCAACTGCTATTAGCTTGTCAACATTTTCTGGTGCACAGCCAAACTGAATACTAACAGTATAACTATGGTAAGGCACATCATTAATTCTTACAGAACAACCTACGCCATAGGTTCCGCCTTGGTCTTCTCTAAGCGCTTGTCTAAGTTTTATGCCAAGTGCTTTTTCTAAAGCTTGCGGCGCCATTGAGTTGAACTTTGATGCTTTGTATTTACCGCTAAAGGTGAGCGAAACTGTGCTTTTTGGCTCGCTGCCTTTTTTAACGGTGGCTGATATTTTACCTGATGGTGGTCTAATACCAAGGTCTTTATAAAACTCGCCACAAGTACCTGATGGTATGCTGGCAAGGTATTTTTCCACCAGGCTTTTTAAGTATTCTTGGTTCACATTTCCAACAAAATAGAAAGTGAAATCTGATGGAGAATCAAAGCGTTCGCTAAAGACTTTAAGGCATTTATCTAGTTCAATTTTCTCTAAAGTTTCAAGTGTTTCCCATTGTGCCCAAGGGTTGTTTTGGGTAATTATTTTATTGTATTGCTCAGCGTAAAAGCCTTCTGGGCTTTTGGTTTGATTTTCAATAAAAGTGGCTTGCTGTTTTTTAAATACTTCGAGTGCTTTTGGATCAACTCTTGGTTTGGTAAAGTACAAATGCAGGTATTGCATAAAGGTTTCTAAATCGTCAGGGCTAGACATTCCTTGAAAACCTTCGCTATAGGCACCAATATATGGGTACAAATACATGCGCTTGCCAGTAAGTTTTTTACGCAGTTCAGTTTGGTCAAAATTGCCAATGCCCGATTCGTCTACAACTGAAGCTGCATTTTGTGCCGAAGCTTTTTCGGATAGTTCATATAGAGAATAGCCACCGTAGCTAGAAGCAGAAAACAAGATTTCATCGTTTTTAAAATCGGTGGTTTTTACAATAATTCTGGCTCCGTTTGCAAGTGTCCATTCAGTAGCATTAAATCCTTCAATTTTCTTTTCAGAAACTATTTTGCCAGCTACTGGTTCGTTGGCTAAAAATGGCTCATCGTTGGTATTGTCAACATAAGGTTCAACTTCAAGTTGCTCTACTACTTTTGCCAAGTTGGCAATTGATTTTGCATCAGGATACTCTAACCCATTTTTTTCAGGACCAGTTATTACAATTACTTGGTCTTTTGATGAAAGCAATTGAGTAGCTAGTTTGTTAAGACTTTCAACGGTTATTTTATTCATGCTTTCTTTGGTGAAATTATACTCGAATTCAATACCCGGAGCAGGATTGCCTGATAAGAAATGGTAAACGTATTCCATTACCAATCTACGCGAAGGTGTGTTGTCTTTTTCTTTTAATTGGCTAGCCACTTGGGTCATGTAAGCCACTTTGGCGCGCTCTAATTCTGTTGCTTCAAAGCCATGCTGCTTTATTCTTTTGGCTTCAATCATTAAATCTTTTAAGCAGCCTTCAACTGCATTTTCTGAAGCTATGCCAAACATGGTGAATTGGTCTTTAGCTCTTACTTGAGAACCATAATAGCCAAATGCCATTGAATAATTGGTGGTTCCACTTGCAGCATACTCAGCAAATCGCGAACGCAACATTTGACTAATTAATTGAGTCTGAATTTCAACGTAAAGGTCATTTACAGTTTCAGTTGGTTTTGGGGGGTGCATAAATTCATATCGCACTGATGGATACGTGGCTTCCTTGTCAGACGAAACTGAAATTCTAAGTCCTTCTTGTGCAGGCACATCATAAACAACTCTTGGTTTAGGGTTTTTAGTAGCAGGAATTGAGCTAAACTTTTCTTTAATAAGTTTTTCAACTTCATTTACATCAAAGTCGCCAACGGCCACAACAGCCATTAAATCTGGTCTGTACCAATCTTTGTAGAAATCTCTAATTAGTTTAGGGTTAAAAGATTCAAGAATGTCTTTCTTGCCAATAGGCAAACGCTCAGCATATCTTGAGTCTTTAAAAACTACCGGAAACCACTCCTTTCGCATTCTTTCGTTTGCGCCTTGACCCAATCTCCACTCTTCAATTACTACTCCGCGTTCTTTCTCAACTTCTTCATCTTCAAAAGTTACGCGGCCTGCCCAATCGCTTAAAATTAAGAACGCTTTGTCCATAATCTCATTATCGTCAGTTGGAGCTTGAAGCATGTAAACCGTTTCATCAAAAGAAGTGTATGCATTTAAGTGTGCACCAAAACGGGTACCGATTGACTCTAGGTAATCAACTATCTCGTTTTTCTCAAAGTTTTGGGTTCCGTTAAAAGCCATGTGCTCGCAGAAATGCGCAAGCCCTTGTTGTTCGTCTGTTTCTTGCATTGAGCCGGCGTTTACAGCCAGTCGCAGTTCCATGCGATTTTCAGGCTCTACATTCTTTTGGATATAATATTTAATACCGTTTGATAACTGCCCTGTTTTTACATCGGGGTTTAAAGGAATGGGTTGTGATACTTCAGTTTTAACTTCTTGACCAAAAGCCAAAAAAGCCATTAAAGCAACAACCATGGTAAGTGAAAATTGTCTCATTAGCTTGCTAAAATTTGAGCGCGCAAGCTAAGAAATAACAATGGCCTAGACAGGCCACTAGTAACTATTTTGAACCATTGGCAAAGAAAGTCTCAGATGTTTGCCTATCATCAACCTTATTTGCATCTAAACTTGAAGCCGATTGTTTATTTGAAGTAAACCCTCCAAACATTGCAATAATTGCAAGAACTAACACAATGTTAACCAATACAATGGTTAGTTCCATTTTTATGTCACTAAATCGAAAGCTCTTAGTGTTTCCATATACCCTATCCATAACTCAGAACTTTAGAATGCTAATGTAGCCATGTACTTTTCAATTGCATAGAATAATGGGTTCTAAATAGTTTATCGGGCTAATTTTATGAGTGAACGTTTAAAAAAGACCTTCTAAAGCCTTTGTTTAATCAATAATTCATTGTTCTATAACCTTTTCTTATTGTTAAGCAGGTGAAATAACAATGCACCAATTGCATAGGCCACAAAGTCGAATGAATCGTAAACAAAGTATGGATTATACAGCGGAAATATGAACTCAGCAGCAAGGGAAATTAAAGCTGTGCCTGCCACAACATATAACACAGGAAGCACGAATGCCTTTTTTAAAACAAGCGACAATATGAATTGTGCTAGCCAAAGGGCAATTGGCAAACAAAGCAAATCATCAAGATAAGAGTCAATTATTCTGTTTCTAAAACTTGATTCAATTATTTGATGAAACACGAACACTAAAGATGCTAGAATAAATAAAGTGTTCACCTTTCGGTTGTTGTGTAAAGCATGTTTCAATTCCACGGTACAAATATGCTTGTTTGATATTGTTTAACTTTTTACACTAATTTTTTAAACAAAAAATAGGGTCATACGGCATTTCTGAGCCGTTTTTAACATTTGTTGTTTATTTTATTACTACAATAAGGTAAACAAAGTGAAGCATGAATGATTTTTTGTTTTACTTTTGACTCATAAATGTTAAACAAAATGGTTCCAAACAATTTCCAACAAATGGTAGTAGAACACAGAGAGTTCTTAAAACCATATGCCATTAACCTAACTGGCAACATTGAAGAAACTGACGACTTATTGCAGGAAACCATGCTTAAAGCACTTTCTAATGCCGATAAGTTTAAAGAAGACACCAACATTAAGGCCTGGCTTTACACCATTATGAAGAACATTTTTATAAATGACTACCGCAAAAAGGTTAAACAACAAACCATGGCCGATTCAACAGACAGTCAGTTTTTCTTAAATGCCAACCAAGTTGACCAAGGCGATGATGCTCATGGCACACTTGTAATGCAAGACTTAAGCAAGATCTTAAACACAGTTGACGACGAGTATAGAACGCCATTCTTAATGCATCATGAAGGGTTTAAGTATCAAGAAATTGCTGAGAAATACAATATTCCGTTGGGCACTGTAAAGAGTCGTATCTTTCTAGCACGTCAGGA
>JAGQWA010000335.1 GCA_020437725.1 Bacteroidota bacterium
AAATGATAATTAATTAAATAATTGATTAATGCGGTAATGAATTGGTCATTTGTGCTTCGCTCAATTTGGTGATGGGGTTTTGGCAGCGCAAAACATTTTGCATTCAACATTTTGCATTTAAAATTACGCCGCAGGCTTAGTGTCTTATCTCCTTATCTTCTTAACTATTTACCCCATAAATCTAAAACACTAATCTACTAAAGCCCTAAATCACTAATTCACTAAAGCGCTAATTCCCCTATCTTGCCCATGCAAACAAAACAAACAATCAATGGATTTTATTGAAAAGTATTCAGCCGAGATAAAGGCCTGGCTGATGGAACATGGGCCTAATTTTATTTTGGCAGTAATTACCTTGTTAGTTGGTCTCTTTATTATTAACAGAGTAATGAAAATGGTTGGTAAATCAATGGCCAGCAAAAACACTGATCAATCTCTGGTTTCATTCATTACGAGTATGGTGAATATTGGCTTAAAAGCGCTGCTATTTATCAGTGTTGCCGGAATGGTGGGCATTAAAACCACTTCGTTCGTTGCCATTATTGGTGCTGCTGGCTTAGCAGTTGGCTTAGCGCTTCAAGGCACCCTTGGCAATTTTGCAGGTGGTGTTTTGGTTCTGCTTTTTAAACCCTACAAGGTAGGCCATCTTATTACTGCACAAGGACATACCGGATGGGTAACCGAAATTCAAATATTTGTTACCACACTTAGAACTGTTGACAACAAAACCGTTATCATTCCAAATGGTGCCATTTCAAATGGAGACATTACCAACTTCTCCACTTTAGGAAAAATAAGGGTTGACTTGGTGATGGGCATTAGCTACGATAGTGATATTAGACAAGCCAAAGAAGTGCTTTTGAGTGTGTTAAATAGCCACGAAAAAGTTCTTAAAGACCCCGCTCCTTTTGTGGGTGTACTTGAGTTGGCAGATAGCTCTGTTAACCTTGCAGTTCACCCCTACTGCACTCCTGAAGACTACTGGGCAGTGTATTTCGACATTTATGAGCAAGGCAAAATTGCTTTAGACAATGCAGGAATTACCATTCCATTCCCGCAAGTAGATGTGCATATGCAGAAATAATTGACAGAATTAGCTTGCTTAATCAAAGCCCTTTCAGTTTGGAAGGGCTTTTTTATGGATTTGGTTCTGACCAACCGTTATTGAGCCGTCACTCCGACGAAAGGAAGGAGTCTCCAACTTTAGTCAACAGTCCACAGACAATAGACCACAGATTCTAGTGTACGGCTTTCAGTTCACGGTTCACAGCTTAATAATAATGCGTCAACCTGACCTTAGGAAGGAGTCTCCAACTTTAGTCAACAGCCTTTTGACGATAGACCACAGGTTTACAGATCTCAGTCGTGGTACCACTCGGAGTGGTGCTACGACTATACACAACGGACACGAGCCCAATGGTAAGAACTTTTTAATGCAACAGAAGAATTCCCCTTGCCTGTTCGGCATCAATGGCTAATTGGGTTTGAAGGGCTTCAAGGCCATCAAATTTTTGCTCGTCTCTAAGGTGTTTTACAAATTCTACTTCAACTTGCTTTTGGTAAATATCGCCATCAAAATCAAAGAGATGCACTTCTAAGCTATGACCAGCATTTTCGAAAGTGGGTCGGTTGCCGATATTCATCATGCCGCCATACCAGTTTTCATTTAAGCGCATTCTAACGGCATAAACACCATCTTTCGGAATGAGTTTATTGGGGTGATTTACTTGAATATTGGCAGTAGGAAAGCCTATTCTAGACCCGCGCTTAAAGCCTGAAACCACCTTGCCCGAAATGAAATAATTATAACCCAGATAATGGTTGGCTTGGTCTACATGACCTTCTAATAAAGCGTTGCGAATTTTGGTAGAACTCACATTAATTTCATCAATCTGCTGAGCCGGAGTTTCTTCAACATCAAATCCAAAAATGGGTGAATAATCTCTTAGAATGGCAAGCGAGCCTTCGCGGTTTCTGCCAAAATGATGATCATAGCCGATAATGATTTTTTTGGCCTTGAGCGTTTCAACCAAAATGCGGGTTACAAACTCTTCGCTACTGGTTCTTGAAAACTCGTAGTTAAATTCTAAAATCACCAGGTTTTGCAGACCATTTTTGGCAAGGAGTTTACACTTCTCATCAAGCGTGTTTAGTAGTTGCAAGCTGCTTTTGCCTTTTTCAACCACTAAGCGAGGATGTGGCCAGAGGGTTATAAGCAAGCTTTCGCCATTTAGTCGTTTTGCCTCTTCATTTAACCGGTTAATTATGGTTCTATGCCCAATATGCACACCATCGAAAGTGCCAATAGAAATTACCGGATTGTTGAAGGGAACGAAATCTTCTAAATGTCTGAATATTTTCATGCCTAGTTGCCCGAATTTAACTGTGCAACCATTAACACAAATTTATCAATTGGCATGGAGTCGTTCACGTGGTGTTCGCCAATGCGTGTTCGTCTTAGGGTTTTTAAATAGGCTCCGCAACCCAAGGCCACGCCAAAATCATTGGCCAAAGAGCGTATATAGGTTCCTTTACTGCAAACCACCCTAAAGTGAGCTTCTTGCTCAGAAAACTCCGTTATTTCAAATGTTGAAATGGTGACTTTGCGTGGTTCAACTTCTACTTCCTGACCTTTTCTGGCCAACTCATAAAGCCTTTTACCATCTTTCTTAACCGCGCTGTGCATGGGCGGTTTTTGCAGAATATCGCCCTTAAACTGTGCTGTTAGCTCTTGCAGTTTTTCGAGTGTTATTCCTTCAACCGATTGCTCATTTTCAGGTTCTGACTCAGTATCGTAAGTGGGAGTTGTGGCACCAATGTAAAATGTGCCTGTGTATTCTTTTTCTTCGGCTTGAATTGATTCTATTGACTTGGTTTTCTTGCCTGTGCATAAAATGAGAAGCCCCGTGGCTCTGGGGTCAAGCGTTCCCGCATGGCCAACCTTTAATTTCTTTTTTAATTCTCGCTTAAGCGCCCAGCGAACTTTGTTCACCACATCGAATGATGTCCAATCAAGGGGTTTGTCGAGAAGCAACACTTCTCCAGCTTCAAAATCGAAAACAGACATGTTTATACAGCCAATTTATAAATGATGGCCGATGCACCAACAGCCAAACAGTAAATTCCGAAATAGGTAAGCTTGCTTCTTTTTACCAAAGCAATCATCCAGCGGCAGGCAACTAGTCCCACCAGAAAAGCGGCAATAAAACCCACCATTAACTGCATGGTTTGGGCCGATTGCCCAAGAGCACCATCAGCAATGTCTTTGGCCATTTTGCCGAGAATTAAAGGCACCACCATTAAAAATGAAAAACGGGCCGCTCGTTCTCTGTCAATGCCTAGAAGCACCGAGGTTGAGATGGTAGCTCCAGAGCGCGAAATGCCAGGAATAATAGCAATGGCTTGTGAAATGCCAATAATAATGGCATGCCCAAAACCAACCGATTTATCAGTTTTCTTAGCTCTATCGGCGAAGAATAATAGAACCCCTGTTAAAAGGAGGGCAATTCCAACACCAAGCACATTCTCAGAGAACATGTCTTCAAGCTCATCATTAAACTTCATTCCAATAATGGCAGCAGGAATCATTGAAATAATGATTTTCAAAGAGAAGGTTGTGTCGTCGTTGGCCTTAAAGGTTGATAGCCCCTTAAAAAGACCTTTGAAGATTTGAGCAATGTCTTTTCTGAAAATAACAACCGTACTAAGTGCTGTGGCAGCATGCAACACTACTGTCATTAGCATATTTTCTTCTTCTTCATTGCCAAAAATGGCTTCCATTAATTCTAAATGGCCGCTGCTACTAACGGGAAGAAATTCAGTAAGTCCTTGAACAATACCCAGAATTAGGGCTTCAAATATGCTCATTAAGCCTTTTCTTGGTTTTTAGGCTTTTTCATTATGCCAAAGGCCGTTACGCCAAAGCCAGTTAAAATTATGAGAACTGGAATGGT
>JAGQWA010000336.1 GCA_020437725.1 Bacteroidota bacterium
AGGTAGATGGGGTTTTGCACCAACCCAAACAAAAAAGCCCATCCGTTTGGTAACGGACAGGCTATATGTTGTTGCCTTTAGGCTAGTACGTTCTAATTATGCTTCGGCAGGAACTACAGAAATAAACGAACGGCTTTTCTTGTTTACAATCTTTTTCTTGAAAGTAACAATACCGTCAGTTGTCGCATAGATTGTGTGGTCTTTTCCAATACCTACACCAACACCAGGGTGGTGGCTGGTTCCACGTTGTCTAACAATAATATTTCCGCTTTGCGCAAATTGGCCGCCATAGATTTTTACACCTAAACGTTTACTTTCCGATTCGCGTCCGTTCTTAGAACTACCGACACCTTTCTTGTGAGCCATTTCTTATTCTTTTTAAACGATTTCTTGAATTTCTACTTGAGTTAACGGCTGTCTATGTCCGTTTTTCTTCTTGTAACCTTTTCTTTTCTTTTTCTTAAAAACAATTTTAGTGTCGTCTTTAAGGTGTGCAAGGATTTTGGCTTTTACAGAAGCACCATCTACAGTTGGAGCACCAATTTTAACATCTCCGTTATTGTCAACTAAAAGCACTTTGTCAAAAGTTACTTCGTTGCCAGTTTCACCTTCCAAGCGGTTGGTGTAAATTCTTTGGTTGGCTTTTACCTTGTACTGCTGCCCAGCAATTTCTACGATTGCGTACATCATTTTCAAATTAGGGTGTGCAAAAGTAAGGGTTTCATATACTCCTGTGGAAATTTTGTTGCAAGATTCTTTTATTATTTCTCACGTTTTTTCGATGGACGGCAGTTGTTGTTACTCAAACTTTAGTTCGACCCGCTGTTCGTTTGTACCGTTATAATCTATGATGTGAAAACGCCTGTAGTAAAGAGCCCATTTGTCTGGATTTTCATCATCATGGAAATAATCATAGTAATCTTTAGTAATCAAAATCTTCTTTTCGCTTCTAAGATTTATGAGTCTTTTAATGCTTCTGTTGTTGCAATTTCTTTTAAGAAGATAATCAGAATGATTTCCTGATTCCAAATCAACGCTGTAACCAGCACTAGTAACCAAAATCCTACCTGGTTCAATCCAACATTCTGGCCATCCTAGCAACAGATCATTCTCGTAAACTGTACTTAAACTAAAATCAGAGCAATTCAACATTTTGAAATTTCCAAAGTCATCTATAGAGTAGAAAAGGTTTGGCTTTAACCAAATACCTTTATTGAAGAACTCCCTGTTTTTCCAAACAAAAGCTGATTCAAAGCTTGGAATTGATACAACTTCTCTCCTTTTATCTTCGACAAAATCGTAGATCGCCATGAATTCTCCATTTGGAGAAACGCTTGGTTCCATTCCAGGAGCAGTGTGTTTGTGCTTGGTTGTAGGATCTAATAAAAAGGTATGAAACCAATCGTCATAGACTACAAATCCACTGGTCCAAGAAAATAATCTCAGTTCTTGCGCACTATCTAGTTGTGAATGTTGCCCAGTAGTTAGATTAGCAATGAATAATTTGAAATATCCTTCATTTCCCAAGTTTCCCATTGGGTAAAATCGCGTAAAAGCCCATTGGTTGGGGTTGTCTTGATTTTGAGTTATGTCATAAATAAAGCCTGGAGAATCTTTGTACTCGTAATAAGAAATCTGAGGTATTACTTCACAGGGCAATTCATCCACTCTGTCTAGGTCAATAGGGTTTTTGTAAACGGAAATAGGCTTAAAATCAGGTTCTGGTTCAGGTATTGGTTCGTGCTGGCATGCCGAACAAGCAAATGCTATTAATATGGCCATCAGCCACTTCATTAATCAAATTTTAATTCAACTCGTTGCCTTTCAGTTCCATTGTAGTTCATAATGTTAAACCTACGGTAGAACAGCGCATCTTTATATTCATGGTTATAGTCTCGGTAATCAACGGCAACCAATAATTTCTTTTCATTGGTCAGGTTAAAATAGAGCTCACGGGTCCGGTTATTGCAATTTGGGTCATAGAACAAATTTTCTGAAGTACTGTCTTCAAGATCAACTTTAAATCCCAAGCGAGTGATAAAAGATTTTCCTTTTTCGTACCAACATACAGGCCAGCCAATAAACTCATTGGCTTCATTGCAGAATTGAGTGGTTGTGTCACCATTTTTGCAGTCGATTTCAGCAAAGCAGTTCGCTCTTTGGCTAGCTAAAAGATGAGACGGGTCTTTCCAAATACCGTACAGACCTATGGTATTAATTGGCCACTTAGTCACGGTTTTCATCTCGGAGATTCTTAATAGCTCGGTTCTACTAGAACTAGCGAAACGATACAAAAGCATATAGTCTCCATTGGGTGAGATGTTTGGATGCACACCGTCAATAGATAGGGTTTCTCTGGTTTCTGGGTTAATGAGATGGGTATAGAACCAATCATCATAAGCAATGTAATCACCGCCCCAACCCCAAAGTCTTATGTCATCAAAGGAATCAATATAAGTTCTGGCATTGGTTGATAGATCATAAGTGTACAGTTTCATATAAGAATGTTCAATTTGGTCAAATTTCATTTTAACATGCCAAACCGTATAAGCCCATTGGTTGGCATTATTGGGATTTTGAACGATTTCATGCACAAAACCTTTTTGATCCTTATAAAAAAGTAATTCTGGCTGACCAATCAATTCACAAGGCAACTCATCAACCCGCTCAATGTCAATAGCGTTTTTGTAAACTTTATGAAAGGTAGCAGGTTGTTCAATAGGCTCTAAGGGTTCATGCACACAACTAACCTGAATTATGGAGAGCAACAGAATTGATATGAAAAACCTGGCCATGCCTAGCGAGAGATTATAAATTTCTTAGTGAGCGTATTGTCTTCGCCATTGAGATGTAATAAATACATACCCGGTTGCAAAGTACTAATGTCGAGTATATGTTGTGTTGCATCGCCTACCAGAGTTTCGGCGTAAACCTGTTGGCCGCTAGCGTTGTAAACATACAATTGGCGAGGCAGGGCTTGTTTTGATTGTATGCCTAGCAGGTTTTGTGCAGGGTTGGGAAATACCTGAAGTTGATTATTGAGAATTGACTCGGTGTTGGCATAGGTATTATGGGCGGCATGTACTGTAAAACCAAAAATGGCACTGTCAAGTGCTTTTGTTTGGCTAAACGGCAACCAATAATCTTTAGTGGTCCAGCTAATATCTGTGTTCTTTTTCTCGCCTTTAACGTGATAGATATAACCTGTAAAGCTAACAGAGTCGTTCTGCTTGTCAACCCAGGTTCGCTCCAAATAGGTTTGTCTGTTCCACAGCGTATTATCAGGTCTTTTGTAAAAAACATTGGTATCGTAGGTAGAGAGGTCGTATCCCGGCGGTGGCAACAAATTGGTTTCAGCATGCAGTGGCCATACCCCGCCAGGTTCATAGCTTGAGAGTTGCATGGTGCTATAGTTAGTTGGCAAATTGTAATGTAATTTAAAGACAACCTTATATACATCACATTTAAATTCCTGATATTCACCTTTATAAAATCCGTATTCCCAATAGTTTTCTTCCATGGGGATGGCTTCGTCAGTCTCAACCTTGTAAACCGTGTCGTGCACCATGGTTACTTCATTGCTGTTTTCGTAAAAATGCAAGATTTTATAATCAGGCGTTGTAACATAATCAGTAGTATAAGTGGCATCCGCTCGGCCCCAACCGGTTAGGTCATCATACCCAATACCGGGAAACGGTCTTTGCACACCATCATCTCTTAAAGTACTGTCATCATCAAAAATGTCGTTAGCTCCAAGCTCAATCAAATGTTCAATGTCTTCAGGGTAAAGGGTATTCTTTTTATTGGTATGGTCATATTGTCAGTCTACCAATAGTGCCGCAATTCCTGTTACTAAGGGGGCCGCCATCGATGTATGATTGCTTGGATCATATTGGTTCAAAGAGGAGTCGATTACAACGATTTGTGTGTCCTGC
>JAGQWA010000337.1 GCA_020437725.1 Bacteroidota bacterium
CAGCTGTTGGGGTTGGCTTCTCAATTGGATATGCTTTTTAAGATATGAACAAAGGTCAAAAAAGAGGGAAGATTTCAGTTGGGGTTGAAGTAGCCATTGTGCAAAAGCATCATCAACGAACCGGCGAATTAACCGAAGGAGTAGTGAGTAGAATTTTAACAAAATCGCCTTCACATCCGCATGGTATTAAAGTGCAATTAGAAACAGGCGAAGTGGGAAGAGTAAAAAGAGTTGACAGTGAATAAGTTGAGCGGAGCTTTAAAACAAATTTTGATGGTTAATGCTGCATTGGCGTTGTGTTTTTTTACGGCTTGCAACCCATCTGAAACCAAAACCACAAAGACAGACTCTGAACTTACTTGGTCGAAATCAAGTAAAAGTGATTCTTCACAAACTGGTAATCAAAGCGATTTTTTGGTAACCAATCCATTGCCAGAAATTGTGTCAAAAGAGCTCAATACGGCTTATCCTGAAGTGTTTGAACAAGCTTTTCTGGCTGAAAATACCTTTGGCTTAACCCAACAAGTTTTGGGTAAGTTAAAAATTGAAGGTGGCAAAATTCTGGCTGGCGACCCTGCCGCAATGGCCACTTTGAAGCCTTTTGCTCAAGATGTGCCAAATGGCAGTTTTCCGGTTGAGATTGCTATCGCTCCTGTAGGCGATTATCAAGGTGTGCACTTTGCTAGAGTGAGATTCAACAATTCAACCGTAAAAGAATGGGAGTTTGCGCGGTTTTCAGATCAAAAACCTTTAAAAATAGAAGACACCACCATGTATTGCTTCAAAACTGAAAGTGGAATGGCTGTGGTGCTTAGCCCTGCATCCATTAAAACATTCGAAAACAGCAATCCAGGCCAACTATGGCACCACATTTTTGTAGAAAAAGCCGAAGAAAACAATCACACGGGATTTCTTTATTCTATTAAAAACCAAAACTTAATGACATGCAATACTGGAACAGGCCCGGGCTGTTATTCGGTTTATTTCGGTTTTAACCACAACAAAGAAATTTGCCAAATGCTACTCGATTTTGCCCTAATTAATTGGTGGAAATAGCCGTGTAAATTCTTTTTACAAGGTAATTTCTGTAAATGACCTTTAATTAAATTGCATGCAAATATGGTTGGTATGAAAAATGGTATTTGGTCTCTTCTAATTCTTTTTGCAACAAGCAGTTGCACTTTAAAACAGACTTATGATTTTAACAGTGATTTTAGCGGTAAGCACGTGGTTGAAGTTGATATGAGCGCAATGACAGGGCTTATGGAGGGAGAAAATGAAATGCATTTATTAGATAGCATGGGTTCAGATACCCTAATTGACCAATTAAATGCTGAGCCAGGTATTAGCAATACCTTCATGACCGAAGAAAATGGTTTACTAAAAATTGGGTATGATTTTTCTGGGCTAGAAGCGATTAATAATACCCAATCTGGCAAAGCAATGGCCGATGCTTTAAATAGTGGAATGGCATTAACTGAAAGCACCAAACCCCTATTTGTGCTAAAGGGTAAAAAACTTATCTATAACCCACCTGCTTTTGATAATTCGGATTTTGGTGATGAAATGGAAAGCTTTGAAGGCATGGGCGATATGTTACAATACGAAGTGGTGATGCATTTTGCCAAGCCAATTAAAAAAATTGATAATGATGATTGGAGACTTTCTTCAGACAATAAAACCATTTCACTAACATCGTCAATAAGCGAGCTTAGAAATGGGAATAGTGGCGCCTTTACCTTAAAGTTTAAATAGCAGTAATTTTCAACTTCAGCTTATAAAATTAAGCGAAGCGTCAATTTCCACATTTATAAATTATCAAATTATCACATTATCAAATTAAGGTAAGCGTTAATTACCTAATTAATCAAAGCAGCTTCCAAGTAAAAGATATATAAGGCACTGGAAATGTGGTTCTATCTCCATCATCATTTATCGAGAAAACCCAAAACCCAAAGTCCCAAACATTTTGCTGGCGCATGAGTCTGAGCCCAGGGCCGCCAAAGGTTAGGCTTACATCATCGGTAATACTAGGCAACGCCCATAATTCGCCAATAACTAACATGTTTTTTTGCACGCGTTTCATTCCGCCAAGGCTAAAAGCAAAGCCACCATTGGTTTCAACATATTCTCTATCGTATCCGGTCCAATTACTAGAATCAGCGATAATAAATTCAGATTGTGGCAATCTAGTGCCCAAATACCCCGCGCCAATAGAGAGATTTTGCTGCTCGTTTCCAAAAGTGATCACGCCATAACCAATTCCAAAAACAGCGTCCCATTTGCCTTCCATAAGCCAGCCAAAAGAGCCAGCTTGTGCTCCCAAAGCGCCCCAAACATTTTCGCCTAATTTAAAACTCCATTTAGGCGTAATCCAAATAGGCGCTCCAATTATTGGCGTGCCAATTCCAAGAGAAAACCTATCGGTTAAACCATATTGAAATTGCCACACACCGCCATAAATGGTTTGTATATAACCATCGCCGCGTTTAATTGGTATGGCCGATGGGGTATAGAAATACCTTGACGGATGTGGGTTGCCAGAAATAAACTCTCCCTTCTTAAAATTATGCTCTGAAAGTGGTGTAATGGTTTTTACTTCATAAGAAGGAATGTAAAGCAGGTCGCCATTCTGTTGTTTAATGAGAATTTCGTGCGGATTTTTCTCTATCAACAAGCCAATATACTCAACGTTGTTGTGAGTTATTATTACTTGTAGCGTGGTGTCTTGAGAACCATCGGGCGGTGTTTGAGCACTTACTTTGAGTACTGAAACTAATGCAAACAAGGCAAGTATTAAATGCTTTTTCATGCCTACAAGTTTGCGCAATTTCCTATTTCAAATTAATGACCGTTATCACCAATATTAAAACAGCTGTTTAAAACAGATTTCTACTTAAAAATTTTGCGAAAGAATTTATTTCTATTGCTTTGCCGTCTAATTTTTTCGTCGCTTAAATCTTTGTCGCGCAGGGAGTTAAAGAGTTTGTTCCAGGTGTTGTCTTCCATAAAATCTTCGCAATAAACGGCTTCGGCCAACTCATCAGATAGCTCTGGGAAAAGAGGTTCGGTAAACTCTTTAAACGCACTATCATTTTCTAAACTTTTCATGAATTCTCCAAAAATGGGCATGGCCATGCGGCTGCCTTGGCCATAAGTGCCAGATTTAAAGCGAACTGCAGGTTTGTCGCCACCAACCCATGCGCCAGCAGTTATAGTAGGCGAGAAGCCAATAAACCAGCCATCAGAATAATTCTGCGCTGTGCCCGTTTTGCCGGCAAGGTTTTGCTTAATTTTATATTCGGTTACAAGTCTTTTGCCAGTGCCATTAAGTACCACATTTTCAAGCATATCTCGCATAATAATGGCGTTGTTTTCGCTTAAAACGCGTGTTCCGATATCGGCATATCGGCTATAGAGTACTTTGCCATTGCGGTCTTCTATTTTTGAAATTAGGTAAACTTCTCTGCGCAAACCTTCGTTGGCAAAAACCGAATAGGCCTGCACCATTTCTTTTAAAGAAATGTCTGCAACACCCAATGCAATTGATGGAAATGCGGGTATATCACTTTCAATTCCCAATAGCTTGGCAAGCTCAATAACGTTATCGCGTTTGGCTTCGTAAAGTAATCTAACTGCCACTACGTTTACCGAGTTGGCCAAAGCACCTTTTATTGAATAACGGCCGCCATATTTATTGTCGAAGTTTTCGGGTGTCCAATTATCATAATCGGTGTAGGTAATTTTATCATTTCTAAAAAAATCGCAAGGTTCAAAACCTTGTTCTAACGCTGTGGCGAATACAATGGGTTTAAATGTGCTTGCCACTTGCCTTTTAGAAGTAACATAGTCGTATTGAAAATGCTGGTAATTTGGTGAACCCACCCAAGCCAACACACCACCA
>JAGQWA010000338.1 GCA_020437725.1 Bacteroidota bacterium
TAACCTGTTGCCACATGTCTAATATCAAAATGATGTGGTTCATCGGCAGAGGCATTTAGAGTAGGCGCATAATTAGTGGTTCCCACTTCAAAGGCGTCTAAGGCTGTTGTTCCGCTATTGCCTGCGCCATCAGAAAAATAATACCATGTTTTAAAATTAGAATTTAAATTATCGAAAAATACTTGGCAATTAAACTGATAGAATAAGTAGATTGATTCTTCGCTCTGATTATTCACTTTTCCTTTAATTTCTACAAAATCTCTTTTGTCTGCACAATCTTCAGGGGCGGTACATCCATTAAGAATTGTAGTTAAGACTGCAAGAAACGCGATGAGTTTTATCATTTCCCAAATATTTTCGGGCAATTTAAAGTAGAAGTTTAATAAACTGAAGACAGAAGAAATAGAATGCCAGTTTTTGTTGTGAATTGCATTATTCACCTAGCAAAGCATAAAAACGACTAAGCGAACGTTGGCTAGCGCCTTGGTGCTTTTCAAGATAGTTTAGGTTGTTATTGCCCATTTTTTCTATGGTTTCTTCATTTATTTCTGTAAAGAAGCTTTTCAAGTCTGCGTAATCATTAATGCATTTGGCGCTTTCAGAATTCACAAACCAATTGGCTTCTGCAAACATCTCATAATTGGGTCCAAATAAAATAGGCAATCCAAGTGCTGCGGGTTCTAAAGTATTGTGTATTGATTTCCCAAAACCACCGCCAATAAAGGCAATGTTAGAAATGGCGTAAAGCTGCCTTAACATGCCAATGTTGTCGATGATTAGAACTTTGGGAGCTACTACCTTATTCCAAACAGAAAATCTTATTGCATCATTGCCAAATAGATTTTCAATGAATTCTATTCTAGCTTCATTTATTTGGTGGGGGGCTATAATTAAATTCTCAGTCCACAAGCCATCATCAATTAGCTGTTTGGTTAGCGTTTCTTCTCTTTGGTAACTGCTGCCTAGAATGAGCACTTTTTTGTGCTGGTAAGCTTTTTTCAAGTCTTTATCTAGCTTAACTGTTTTGGTGTCAGATAATACGGCATCTATTCTCGTGTCTCCACAAACCGAAACTTGATTTATTCCATTTTGCTGTAACACGTAAGCACTTTTTTGATCTTGCACGCAAATGGTATTAATTCCTTTCAGCGCTCTTAAAAAGAACATGCCATACCATTTAAAATAATGATGATCAGGTCTAAAAACAGCAGAAATGAGCGTTGTGGGAATCTTGCACGAATGCAATGCATTTAAGTAATTAGGCCATAAATCATATTTTATAAAAACGGCCAATTTTGGCTTTACAATTCGAACAAAATTTATTGCATTCGATCTAGTATCTATTGGTAAGTAAAAAACATGCTTAGTAAAAGCGTTCTTCTTTTTTTGAGTATAACCAGATGGAGAGTAGAAGGTTATAAGAAGATTATGATTATTACTTAACTCTTCAAGTAAGGGTTTAGCTTGTTCATATTCTCCCAAAGATGAAATATGAAACCAAATGGGTGAGTTTGGAATGTTTGATTGTATTAACTGTTGCTTCCAATTTTTTCTGCCCTTTACAAATTCCTTAGCTTTAGTATTAAAGATGGCTACAATTTTGGCTGCCAACCAATAAAGCTGAATAAATATTTGATAAACGAACTGCACTACCTATTTGTAGATTGGAAAAATGAATGTTGCATAAAGGCCTAATTTCATATCAAATCTACTTGATGGCGGTACCTGCATAATGTCGTAAATGTATGACCTACGAATGGCAGTAAAACCTTCTTGAAGATGTAATCCAAATTCATAGCTAAATAAATTTTGAGGACTATATCTTCTATAGCCTACCTTTTGGCCAATAAGCAAACCATTTGCTAATCTATCATAACCTTTTCTGCTTTCGGTATTCAAATACGGAAGAACATCACCAGTAAATTGATAAGTTAGCTTATGCTGCCAAAAGCCAGCCTGCAAACTTGTTATAAAGCCTTTGTATGGTTTGCTTGTATTCCAAAATTTGCCTAGTTCTCCATATACCTGATAGCCAAAATAGTTGATGTTTATCTCGGTCAATTGTCCATTTAAGTCAATTGGAAAACCGCTATCACTTTTCAAATTTTTTAAAGGATCAAAGTTTTCATTAAAATCGGCTAATTCAATTTCGGTGTTTAGGCTTAACAAGAAATTGGTACTTGTTTTTCTGTTGAGCGAAATCTTTATGCCATGAATCCAATTGGTTCGGTCTGTTAAATCACCTGCGCCAAGGCTTGAAGTATATCCAAATTCAATAGAATTTAGTGCTATTGAAGAGTCTCTAAATTGCCATTGAGCAGTGGAGTTAGTACTTAAAAATAACATTGCAGTTACCCCTAAACTCAATAAAATTATCTGTTTACAAGATGTTTTCATTTAAGTAATGCTTCAAATTTTTTTCAATCTATCTTTGGCCGCGTTATTTTAAAAATAGCTTTTCGTAATAGTATATGCCAAGTTTACAAATGGTTGACTTAATTGGTCAGCACGCCAAAATTAGAACTGAATTAGATGAAGCAATAAAAGGTGTTATCGACAATGCATCTTTTATTAAAGGAGAAGATGTTAAACTTTTTGAAAGTGAGCTTTCTCAATATTTAGGTGTTAAGAATGTTATAGGTTGTGCAAATGGAACCGATGCATTACAAGCTGCATTAATGGCGCTTAACTTGCCTTCTGACAGCGAAATTTTGGTGCCAGACTTTACTTTCATTGCTACCGCCGAAGTTATAGCGCTATTAGGTTTAACTCCGGTTTTTATTGATGTTGATAAAGAAACTTTCAATATTTCAATAGAAGGAATTAAAAAAGCAATAACACCTAAAACCAAATGCATATTTCCAGTGCATATGTTTGGTCAACCTTGTGATATGGAAAGCATAATGAATATTGCCAGAGAGCATAATCTTTATGTTATTGAAGATACGGCACAAGGGCTTGGTTCTGATGTTAAATTTTCTGATGGAAGCGTAAAAAAATGTGGAACCATTGGTGATATTGGAACCACATCATTTTTTCCGTCAAAGAATTTAAGTTGTATGGGCGATGGCGGTGCAATTTTTACAAATAATGATGAGTTAGCCTTAAAAATTGCCAAAATATGCAACCACGGCATGGGGAAACAATATACCTACGAAGCCGTAGGAATGAATAGTAGATTAGATACCATTCAGGCTGCAGTTTTACGCGTAAAATTGCGACATCTAGATGAATATAATGCGGCTAGAAACCAAGTAGCATCTTCATATTCAGGCGCGCTAAATTCAATTTCTCAATTATCAATTCCAGAAACTTCTGCTTTTGCAAATCATATATTTCACCAGTACACATTAATTGTAAAAGATAACTCAAGAGATGATTTGCAGAACTATTTAATTGAGCATAATATCCCAACAAAGGTTTATTACCCAATTCCTTTTCATGCCCATGCTCCATATAATAATTACCCACACAATTTAGCAGATTTACAAAATTCTATTTGGCTTAGCGATCATGTGCTTTCATTGCCAATGCATACTGAATTGTCAGAAGATGACATTAAATTCATTACTAATCATATAATTAACTTTTACAGAAACTAAACTATGCAAATTGCAGTTGTAGGAACAGGCTATGTTGGTTTGGTTACAGGTACATGTTTTGCCGAAATGGGTAATAATGTATTTTGTATTGACATTGATGAGAGAAAAGTAGAAATGATGAAGAATGGCAAAATACCAATTTATGAGCCAGATCTTGACGTGCTTTTCGATAGAAACCTAAGACAAGATAGACTTAGTTTTACTACCAACCTTAAAGAAGGAATTGAAGGGGCAGATGTGATTTTTCTTGCCTTACCAACCCCACCAGGAGAAGATGGTTCTGCCGACCTTAAGT
>JAGQWA010000339.1 GCA_020437725.1 Bacteroidota bacterium
ACACTTTTCACTTTTAGCTTTTCACTTTTAACTAATGCGCAGCAATTGCCATTGTACAGCAGCTACGTTTACAACCCATTCTTGCTCAGCCCAAGCAATGCAGGTAACATGGAGTATGCAGACCAATCAGCTAGATTAATGTTAGGCCACAGGTACCAATATGCCGGTTTTGAAGGCGCACCTTCTACCAGTGTACTTACTCTTGATGCACCAATAGCAAGGAATATGGGTTTGGGAGGCACACTTTATACTGATAAAATGGGTTTAATTCGACAAACGGGATTGGAAATTGGATATGGCTATCATATTTCTTTTGAAAACGGTATAAAATGGCATTTAGGCGCAAGCCTAAATGCCGGCCAACAAAGCTTAGATTTTGAAAATGCTTTGGCCGAAGATGTTAATGAAAATATCATTAATTTAATTTCGGCAAACAAAATATATGTAAACGGAAGCTTTGGTACCCATGTAAATATCAAGGAACTAACACTTGGGTTAACAATTCAACAGCTAACTCAAAACCAAATGGTGTATAAAAACTATACTTCAAATACCGAATTTGAGTATAACATGGCACCAACATTTTTGACTTATGCATCATACTCATTTAGAACATCAAATAGCAAATTTGGAATTAAACCCATACTTGTAACTAGATACATAAGCGGTTTACCCATGCAATTTGATGCTCTAATTAAAGCTGATGTTAAAGAGAAATTCTTTTTAACAACGGGTTATAGAGGAGGTTATGCTCTTAGTTTCGGAGCTGGCGCAAGGTTAAATGACAATTTAATTTTGAGCTATACGTATGATCATATGGTGAACGATGCAGGTCCCTTTACTGGTGGTGGAAATGAGTTTACTCTAGGATATAATTTCTTTAAAGGTAAAAAAGCTCCAGTTTTTGATGAAGTGCCTGTTTCTTCGTCTGAAGGTACTGGTTTAACGCAAGATCAAGTAGATCAAATTTTTGAAGATAAACTAAAAGCCATGCGCGAGAAAATGGATGCCATGCTTAGGGCAAATGAAAATCAACGCAATGAGATTTCAAGGTTAAATGATAAAATTGATAGTTTGAATTTATCCAAAGCTCAGGTTGACAACAAGAATGATAAATCAGTTGTTATTAAGGATGGATTTGTTGCCAATAACCTTCAGTTTAACACAGGTTCGGCATGGTTAACACTAGAATCACAAAAAGAACTAGAGAGAATTGCTATTTACCTGCTAAATCATCCTGAAATAGGATTGGACATAAGTGGGCATACTGACAACACTGGTAATTCAGAGGTTAATTTAATTCTTTCAAAAAATAGAGCCGAGCGGGTTTATGATTATTTGGTAGAACGGGGTATAGATAAGAACCGAATGACACATAATGGTTATGGTGACACAAAGCCAGTTGCATCAAATAGTGCCGAAGAAGGAAGAACAAAAAATAGAAGAGTAGAACTGAAAATTAAGTAGTGTCCAATAAACTTTTTTCAGAATATGGGGCTGTCTAATTGGGCAGCTCCTTTTTATTTAGATAAGGTCTAATGCGGTTTTTGTTCAACCACTTTCCTGTATTCAACGTTGCAGTACCCAAAGCCATTTTAAGGTCACTATACTAACACGAAGGCGATAAGTCTAACTAAAAAACACTGCTTAATGAAGTATAGAAGCCTTCAAAAAAATCTGTGTTGAATACAGGAGCTAAGGTCTAATTTGGCTTTTGTTCAACCACTTTGAGAACAAGCCACGGGTTGTTTAGATCAAAAAGTTTTAGACTCAAGAATTACCATGCTAATTCGAGTATAGAAACCCAGGCAAACGATATATAAAAGTTCCCCAACCGAAAATCTTCAAGCACAAATTTGAAGTAGCAGCCTACACTTAAAGTGTGGGCTGTTTTCTTATAAAGCAAATTGTAAAGTTCAGATATTATTTGAGATTAGAATCTAGGCCGCGTCATCAGCATTTTGTTGCTGTGGGGTTTTGTAGAGTTTCACTTTCGATTTTCTGAATTTGTTACCAATCATTCTAAGCATAATACCCCTAGGTAACAAGCGAACCATTCCAACATATAGCTTGGTAATAGCTAAGGGAACAATAACTGTTTTGCGTGCAAACATGCCTTTTACCGCTTTGTGTGCAATATGCTCTGGCGTGGTGGTAGAAAGCCTTGCAACAGCACCCATGTCCTTCACATTTTGCATTACGCTTGCATTGGTAGCCACACCAGATGGGCAAATAATAGTAAGTGAAACCCCCGTATCTCGCAATTCTTCTCTCAACGCAAGCGTAAACCCATAAAGAAACTTCTTAGTGGCTGCATAAACCGTTTTAAAAGGCATATCAGAATAGGCTGCGGCACTGCCAATATTCAGAATATATCCACGCGAAAACGACTTCAAATCATCTAAAAACAAGCGGCAAAGATTTACCGGAGCTACCATGTTAATCTTCATTAGATTATCATAAAACTCATGGTTATATGACTCAAATGCGCCAGCATAGCCAAAGCCAGCATTGTTTACCAATATCTGCACTTTGTAGCCTTCTTTATTGCACCAATCAAATACTTCTTGGGCAGATGAAATCTCAGTAAGGTCAACCGAAATGGTATCAACCTTAATATCGTATTTACTTAAAATATCGGCCTTGGCTTCGGCAATATTTGGGTGGTGAAGTGCTACAATGAGAATGTTGTAGCCCCTGCTTGCTAGTTCTAATGCTATTTGTTTTCCTATTCCTTGACTACCGCCGGTTATTAATGCGTAGCCGTTTTCTGTTGATCTTTCAACCAAATCACTGTTCTTTTTATGCCTTTGCTCAACGAAATGGGTTTGTATCCTAACTCAGTGCTCGCCTTTTGGTGGCTCACGTTCCAATTGTAATTATACTTATTTACAAATGGTGGAGTAATGAGTGGTTGAGTGCCAAAAATTTCGGCTTTGGCCAATTCCAAATACGAAACCAATTTCATGAGCCACAAAGGTAGACCAATAATGCGCTGCGTTTTGCCAATTGCCAAGTCAATTTCCTCATAGAATTCTTTGTACGAAACATTATTTCCCCCTAGCAAATAATGCTCGCCAGAATTTCCTTTTTCAGCGGCTTGCCTTATTCCTTTCACCAAATCGCCAATAAAAATATAGTTGCCTTTTTGGTTGCCGTGGCTGGGAACAAACTTCATTTTGCCTATCATTCGCCTTTCTATCAATCTTGTCGCCGCATTACTCTCACTGAGTTGTCCTGGTCCGTAAACCCTTGTTGGGTGCACCCAAATTATTTCAAGTTGGTCTAAATATTTTTCTGCTTCTTGGTCGGCTTGTTTTTTGGTTTTTTCATATTGGGTTGAAAGTGGTTTGGCGGGCAGAGATTCTTCCGTAACCAATTGCCCGTTTTCAGAATGACCAAAAACACCAGCGGTTGAAACGATAACCAATCGTTTAACTTTTTTGGCAATGCAAGCCTTAATTGCATTGAGTGTGCCATCAACATTTATTTGATGATAATCTTGATTGTTTTTACTCCAAACTTTGGCAAATGCGGCTAGGTGAAATACAGTTTCGCAATTCTCAAAAGCAGATAAAAGGGGTTCATAATCGAGAATATCGCCTTCAACACATTCAATTTCTGGCGAGCTTAGAAGCGTTTTTGCTTTTGAAGTACTTCTGCAAAGCGCTCTAACTTGGTACTTCTGCTCAGCCAAGTGCTTACAAAGTTCGACTCCTATGTATCCGGTTGAACCCGTTATGGCACAAAGATTCATTCAGGCAATTTGTCTCTATTGCAAACCTAATTCTTTGCGCCAAAAACTATCTGCAACGCTGTTTTTTGTCCAGTAGTCTGAGATAATTCTTTTGTTTCTAGTGGCTTTGGTGGTAAGCGTTTTTTTGCCAGCTCCCCAA
>JAGQWA010000033.1 GCA_020437725.1 Bacteroidota bacterium
CCATGATTGAACATTTATTTATCGACAGATATTATTCTTTTAACTTTTAGACTGAAGAATATGCCGTCTACATGTGAGTTAAACAGCTTAAATTATAATGGCTTTTTGGTGAAATATTTAAAATTTGGTCGGGTGATAATGAGCATTGAGCACGGAAGATGCTGCCCTTTTTGAAGTCGGTGACTTTAAAAGAATTCTTAATACGCATCCATATTATCAATTCTCGTGTATAGCTTATTAAATCAACAAATTTTTTTAACTATGAAGTTAAATCTTACTCAGGTTTGCACCGTTAGATGTAAACGGAGTCTTATGACTCGATGTGCAAGTAAGAAATATACGGCTTTTATAGCTGCATTTTTACTTTCTTGTGCCAGTGTTTTTGGGCAAACCTTTACCCCACAATACAACAATAACAACAATGCTACTCCAACTGGTGGTAATTCAATTCCTTTTAGCTGGAACTCCAACGGTGTTCGTGGACAATGGCTAATTCCTGCCAACATCTTTGTTGATGCAAACGGCAATAGTGCCCCAGGTAACTTTGAACGTTGTTAATGCAACTACGAAAACTATCTCAGAATCAATTAACATAACTCATTTAGAAGCAGTTATTTACAACATTGCCATTATTGGCGAAATCAGCTAACTAGTGCAACAAATAGTTTGTACTAGATAAAAGATTTACTGTTCTCATACTCTTTTTGGAAAGGGGTTGCCAAAAAAGGTGACCCTTTTCTTTTTTGGGTCGCAGCCTATTCAAAATCTATGTGGACTATTATATTGTGTTAGGCGGTTTAAATATATGCGCAATTGCCAGTACTTGAATCACTGGTTGTGACAGGCTAAATAATTTTAGGTAAATGGTACAGGTTGTGACTTGACAAATTCTGCTAGCAATTGGCATTTCCCCAATCAATTACCTATACCAACCGCATAAAACCCAGAATCAAGATAGAAAAGCATAGAAAACTCAGAATAACCACCAAACGAGTTCATTGCCACGAATTTGTGTCTAATTGCATATTTGTAATTTCTGTCGCTATATGCAGTTGGGTTGGTCCATCCGCGGTCTTTATAGCCTTTGTGTGTACTTAAATACTGATGCCTTTAATATGTGATTACAGCACTTTTAATATTGGCTGTGTATTTAATAGCATCTTCTTTTAATTGCCTTTTCTGCTCAATATTCATTTTAACTCTAATGCGCTCAAGTTCTTGTTCGCTGCTATCAGTCCTGAATTGTAATACAATATCTCGTTCGGTTTGAGTTAATCCGGCTAACCAAATACTATCCCTTTCAGCAGCCATTTTTCTGACAATTTGGTGACGTTTCTCTGAAATTTCAAGTTCATGGTTGCAGCCGCCAATACCAATAATAACAGACAATATTGCAATACGGCCTTTCATTGCCTTACTCAATTGAAAACGATCAGTGATTAGTTTGCTTAATCCTGGAACGGAAATGCTAAATGCGATTAAAAAAGAGCAACCAGCTGTTATTGAAACTGAAATGCCAACGAGGGTGGCTAAACCAACCGCTATTGTAATCAATAGCCTAACTATCTTACTCATAGTAACAGAAATTTCACAGACCCCTTTGCTACTGAATTAAAATTTTTGATAGAAGTAAGCGTGGGGTCAAGCATATCCCCATACCGACAGGTAACGCCAATCACCCATACTCTAAGGACATGCCGACCCCATTATGCGTAGTTTAGAACAACAACAAAAAGTTAACTGGAAGAAGGTTATTCTTCATGCAAAAATTTATGGATTGAGCTATGCAATGAAGCAAGTAGCTAGGCAGATTGTATCTCCCAACCACTGTAAGATATTATTTTTTCAAGAAATGGGTATTTTGGAATGGCGTTATTCTACAGTTGGCAGATTATATGTAGGTCGAAGGTACAACCGACGTCCAGTATGGGGTTGAAGGAACTTTACGTAATGTTGAATAATTACTATAATGAAGGGAAGTATGATGAAAAGATCAAAAGCATTAATGCGGGAATCAAGGATATTCAGGTCACCGCTAAACATTATGAAAAGGAGTATGCCAAGTATATGCAAACTAAAGAAAATGAGTAGGTTATGTGGACTTGTGCTTTTTGCCTTGGTAAGTTGTGATAAAGAAAAAAAGAACCTTTCTGAACAACAGGATAATGAGACTAACGTCAGAGTGGAAATTATTGAATCCAAAGATACTCAAGCCGAATATGATTTAATTGGCTCAACAGAGAACATGGATTCATCAGATTTCGGCAAGTTAAAATACCACAATTCAGATTGGCTCCAATATGAAGAAAATGGTGACCCTGATACCGCTCTTGTCATGTTTGCCTATCGTTTGATCAAAACAGGTGAAAGACCATATTATAATTACGACGCTTTTATAAATTTACACAAGGACTCGACAGTTGTGATGCAAGTTCTAATAAATGAGTTCGGGCGGAAAGAAAATAAAATGCATTATGATAGCGCGTATAGACATTTATTGAGTGGGTTTGCCAAATATTCAGATAGTGTTGTGAATTACGAAATTGATAAGTATGGAATTTCCGATGGTCCATACATGCATTTCTTAAACTTAGTGAGGAATTAAGCCCCCATTGGGCTCGACCCCATTGGCCCCATTGGCGCTCGACTTCTGTCCACAACTGTTCGGAAGTCAGAAGAAGTGCTCTTTTGGGTTTATTTTATTCGGATCCCCGCCAGACAATAGCACTATGTGTTTAATTAGTTCTTCTTCAAATTCAAAAGCAAGTCGAGCGCGAATGCAATATGAGCATAGTAGTCATTATTTATACTTTCTAAACTGCATCAACGAGCTTCTCTGCCAAGAATATTGGCCAAAGGGTTTTCTAAAAAAGTACTACTTAAATGCCAATGGTGGGGTTCTAAAACCAAACCAGCTTTTACGGGGTTTTGGTGAATGTAGTCAGCACATCTATTGTAGGTTTCTTGGTCATTTAAAAACGATAGGTCTATTGGTTTTGCGTGTTAGCTATGTGTTAGCTGACTTTTTTAGAGCACAAAAAAAGGAGCTACATTTTGCTGTAACTTCTTGATTTTCAGTTGTGGGCCCACCTGGGCTTCCCGATACTTCCTACGGTCGATCGGGATAAACTTCTCGCCCAGACCAGATGCTTTTTCAACAAAAAAATCCCTGCTCAAACTAATGAACAGGGATTTTAATTTCTTGTGGGCCCACCTGGGCTCGAACCAGGGACCACCTGATTATGAGTCAGGTGCTCTAACCAACTGAGCTATAGGCCCAAGAGCATTTGCAACTTCCTTCAATTTTAGACCTATAGCGAAGTTGCTTGTCCCGACGTAGCCTTGCGGATATCGGGAAGCTATAGGCCCAATGTTTTGCTTAAAGCTTCAACATGTTTCCTTGTCCACCGAAGCCTTGGCACAGGTGGATAGGCCCCATATTGGGAGCGCAAATGTAGAAAGTTCTAGCAATATTTGGCAAAATCATTAAAATGATTATTCTCCTTTTATAAATCTTGTTTCTTTGTTCAATGCCAAGCAATTTGTTTTATGATTTTATACAGCGTTACTTGTAATATAGACCCAGCAGTACATAATGATTGGTTTGCCTACATGAAAACCAAACACATTCCTGACGTACTGGCTTCAGGTTGTTTTTGCGGACATAAAATGTACCAGATTCTTACTACACAAGAAGAAGGGGAGCTGAGTTACAGCATTCAATATTTCTGCAACAGCATGGACGAGTTTAACCTGTATCAACAGCAGTTTGCTAAAAAACTACAAGCTGAGCATTCGCAAAAGTTTGGCGATAAAGTATTGGCATTTAGAACCTTATTAGAGACGGTTTAGATTATGAGATATTTATTAGTTGCGCTTTTAGTGTTCAATTTTCAGTTTAACGCCAAAGCCTATTGGCAACAACGGGTTGAGTATTTCATGAACATCAACATGAATGTTCAGAACCACCAGTTTACGGGCGATCAGAAACTGGTTTACTATAATAATTCGCCCGACACGCTTAAGAACGTCTATTACCATTTATACTTTAATGCTTTCCAGCCCGGAAGCATGATGGATATAAGGTCTAGAACCATTCCTGACCCCGATAAAAGAATTGGCAGTAGAATAGCACAGTTGTCAGATTCTGAGATAGGTTATCATAAAATAAATGCCTTATCGCAAAATGGTAAACCCCTTAAGTATAAAGTTGAACACACCATTCTTCAAGTTGAATTAGCTGAACCCATTGCGCCAGGAGATACCACCGTGTTTGAAATGAAATTCAGCTCGCAGGTTCCCATTCAAATAAGAAGAAGTGGAAGACAAAATGCCGAGGGAATTGCTTATTCAATGTCGCAATGGTATCCCAAATTGTGCGCATACGACAAGAACGGCTGGCATTTAAACCCTTATGTTTCTAGGGAATACTATGGCGAGTGGGGCGATTTTGATGTGAAAATCACCATTGATGCCACCTATACAATTGGCGGAACGGGTTATCTGCAAAACCCTGATGAAATTGGACACGGATATTCTGAGAATGAAGTGGTTCATGATGTTGGCGAAGCATTGGTTTGGCATTTTAAAGCGCCCAATGTTCACGATTTTGTTTGGGCAGCCGACCCAGATTATACCCACAAAGTTCGCAGAACCAAAAGCGGTATTGACCTTCATTTCTTTTACCAAGAATTAGATTCTACCACCAAAGAATGGGTAAACCTACCCGAAAAAACCGAAGCACTAATTGATTTTTTCAGCGAGCATTTTGGCAAGTACCCATACAAGCAATATTCAGTTATTCAAGGTGGCGACGGTGGTATGGAATACCCAATGGCAACGCTTATTACAGGTAGAAGAAGGATTGGCAGCTTGGTAGGAGTAACCAGCCACGAAATGGCGCATTCTTGGTATCAAGGTCTTCTTGGCACTAACGAAAGTCGCTTTGCTTGGATGGATGAAGGATTTACTGAATACGCTTCAAATCAAGCATTTCACGCAGTAATGTGGCCAGAAAGAAAGATTGAAAAGCATTTGCATTGGCCATCGTATCAAGGCTATTTGGCACATCAACAAACCGGATTAGATGAGCCAATGACTACACATGCTGACTATTTTAGCCTTAACAGAACTTATGGCGTTAATGCTTATTCGAAAGGGGAGGTATTTGTGGCTCAGCTAGAATACATTATTGGCAAACAGGCTATTGAAAGAACCATGCTTAGGTATTTTGATGAATGGGCATTTAAACACCCAGAACCAGAAGATTTTATTCGAATTGCCGAACGAGAATCAGGCATTACGCTTGATTGGTATTTGAATTTATGGACTCAAACTACAAGAACCATTGACTATGCAGTAGAATCTTTAGAAGACACAGAAAAGGGTGTTCGCCTGTCTATCAAAAACAATGGCACATTGCCCATGCCAGTTGAGTTTCGGGTAGTAACAAAACAGGGAACCGTACTAGATTTCTATATTCCATTAGTAAACATGTGGGGCAGCAAACCCAACAATGTAGAGGAGCTACCAGCATGGCCCTGGACAACACCTATTTACTCTTTAGAGCTTGAAGGATTAAAAATGAATGAAATAGATCGAGTTGAAATTGACCCGGGTTACTGGACCGCAGATATAAACAGAGACAACAATCAATTTCCAAGACCTAAAAGAAAAAAGAAAGGCTTTTTTAGCCAGCTATTTGGCAAGGGTTAGTTTGCCAATTTTAGCACCATGCCTTCTTTTATAGCAGGCTCGTCCATTTTGTTAAGACGCATTACTTCGGCAACGGTCATGCCTTTTATTCTAGCAATTTCGAAAAGGGTATCGCCAGCTTGCACGGTATAAACCTCTTGTGTTTCTTGCAAAACCACTTTTGGCGCCTCTTCAATTTGAATTGTATCAGCTGCACTTATATCAATTGCTTGGCCAGCTTGTGGTTCAATTAAAAGCATCTGTCCAACATTCAACCCATTATCTTCTAAGCCATTTTGTGCCTTTAGCACCTTCCAATTCATATCATATGCTCTCGCTATTGAACTTAATGATTCGCCTGGAGCCACTTTGTGGTAAACACCATCTGCTTTTTGAATGGGTTTTTTAACTGCTGTTTCAGGAGTTTTGTTGTCAACTACAACAGCGGGTTCGGGTTTTACAACATCAATGGTATAATAAACTAAACCATTGTTTGGTGAGTTGTTAAGCGCTGGTTTTGAATCTGCCTTGTCTTTTAAATTTAGAACGGCACCCACAGCTGGTTCTTCTCCTTTGCTAAGGTTGTTGAGTTTGCGTAAATGCCTAAGCTTTATACCGTATAGTTGAGAGATAAACTGCATGTTCTCGCCTTCTTCAACCTTGTGCGTAGTAATGGTGCTATTGTTTTTTCTTTTAGGTTTTAAGTAAAGCACTTGTCCTTTCTTTAGCTCATCGCCTCTATTCAGGTCATTGTATTTATAAATCTGCCATTCGGCGAAATAGTACTTGTCTCTAACCTCTCTAAGGCTCATTTCGCCATCATAAGCAATGGCTTCTGTTTGGTTAATGGTAAAAACATCTGGTATGTCTTTTTTAAGAAAGCGCTTTGCAGGCTTTTGGTCGTATTGATACAATTCGTATTTTTCAATTAAACGAATGAGAATGTTGGCATACTCAGGGTTTGTTGCGTAGCCTGCCTTTTTAAGGCCATGTGCCCAGCCTTTATAATCGGTGCTTCTTAACTCAAAAAGCGACGCGTATCGCTGGTGGCTATGTAAAAAGTTAGAATGGTCTTCATAAGATTCTGCCACAGATTTATATACCCTAAAGCACTCATTTTCAGCGTCATCATCCATGTAAAAACAGTCGCCAGTCCAATCTCTATGGCCTTTAACGCCAAAGTGGTTTTTGGCTTTTTTTGCTAACTCACTATTTCCTGACCCTGACTCAAGAATTCCTTGCGCTAACGTAATACTTGCTGGCACACCAGATTTATGCATATCTGCAATGGCCATTTCCTTGTATTTGTTGATATAATCCTGTGGTGTAAACCTTTCTTGACCCATTAGGCCTAAGGGAAAAAGGCTAATTAAAATGAATAGGCGCATATACTGTTTGTTTTCTCTTGCAAAAGAAACGTTAGGTTTTTTCGCATATTTTATTACTTTCGCCAATGGCTGTGGATAACACTCTCTTTAAGGGAGATTTAAAAATTAATTAATTGCACCATCGAAAGCGAATGATTAAAGTTTGCTTTCTTTGCATTTGAAAAGTTGGACTAGCATGCGAAAACTCATCATTTTAAGCGCCATACTTATGATGGGATCTACGGCCTTTGGGCAGTTCAGATCCGTTAACCGATTGGCATTCGAATCAAACGTGGGGTTCTCTATAGCCCATGGAGATATTGCTCCGTCTAGAATAGGAGCAGCACTTCAAGTAGGAGGTGTATATTCTCTTTTAAGATCAATGGGTATAGGATTTTATGTGAATTATGCATCATTGGCATCTAGAACAGATACCTATCGTAGAAGCTTTGAATCTAATGTAATCGGATTTCAAATGGACTATCATATAAACATTCCTCAGCTATTAACAGATTATCCACAAACCTTTCCAGTTTCGCCATATTTTAGGGTAAGTGTTGGTTACGATATTGCTCAGCCAATAGATGTTAATTTTGGTGGTTATGATGATATTTATCCAGAAACGGAAGCTGTTGTTGAAAGTAGTACTTATACAGCGCTAACAATCCCAACTGTGGTAGGAGCCTATTTTAGGTTAAATCAATATGCTGATTTGAACCTTAAGCTCAATTACGTATATGCTAATACTGACATGATTGATGGTCATGACCCAGGTGTTTTGGGCAATAGATACAAAGACTCTTACTCCATGATTATGATTGGTGTTAGAATGAAATCATGGGATAGAAGAAGACCGCATATTACCGGTAGATAGAGCGTTTTTAACGCTAAAGCGTTTTATAAAACTCAATAATATCAGAAGCCAGTTTGCTCCAAGTAAGCTGGCTTTTTAGTTGGGTAAAACCAGATTGATAGTTGCTGATGTTTTCTATGAATGAAGGAATGGCTTTGGTGATTAGGTCAACATCGGGTTTGTCAATTGTCATTCCAACTCCATATGGCTCTACTGACTCTCGTAAGCCACCCACATCGGTAACGAGCATTGGTAACTCAAAGTGATACGCAATAGAAACAATGCCACTTTGAGTAGCCGTTTTATATGTAAGCATGTTACCATCTGCTGCTGAAAAGAACAGTGGCACATCATTATCATCAATATACCTCACATGTTCATGAATTCGGTTTCCAACACCAAGGTTATCTATTTGTGCTTGGTATTTATTCCAATCTTCATAGCACTCTCCAGCTATAATAAGCTCATACTCATCAGGAAGTTTTGAGAGCGACTCAATAAGCAAGTCTAGGCCCTTGTAGCCACGTATTAAGCCAAAGTATAAAAGCAATTTTTTGCCACCGGGAAGCCCTAATTTCTGTCTTGCCTCAGCTTTATCAATTTTTGGTGGAAAATGATCATACAAAGGGTGGGGCGATAGAATGTAGTTGGCATTGGGCTTTAGGCTCAACAAATCATCTTTTACTGCATTGCTCATGCAAACAAAGCCATCGTATCTATTCAAAAAATACTTAATAAGCTGAATGTCGCCCGGGCGTTTTTCGTGAGGAATTACATTATCTAAAACGGCGATGCTCTTGGTACCTTTTTTTCGTAACCTGCCACTAACAGTACCAAGAGATGGCCCAAAGTATGGCATCCAAAACTTGGTAACTAAAAGGTTGGGCGCAAACGGTTTTATTTTTCTTGCCGCCGTTAGGTAGGTTATTGGATTAGCGGAATCAAGTATGGCTTCATTTGGAATGGCATCAGCGGTATCGCCTTCGGTTACCATTTGGGTTTTGCCCGGAAAGAGAATGTTAGGATATTGTCTGGTAAAGTTATAAGCTCTTATCTCATGCTCTTTCTCAAATTCACGAAACAGGGCAGCGTTGAATTGAGCTATTCCACCTCTAAAAGGATAAAAAGTTGATAGGTAAGCAATCTTCATTTCAGCTGTGCTTCAATTGCATTTTTAACTGATTCTACAGAAAGTTCGTTCATGCAATGATTCTCTCTAGAACAAGTATTGCCATAAAAACAAGAGCAACCACTTGTAGGCTCTACAATTTCGCCACGGCCGTACAACAAGAACTCGTGTTTATTAAAGATGTTATTGAATAGAACCAATGGTTTTTTAACGCCAATGGCAATATGCATCATCATTGAAACCGCACTTACAATTACATCGCAATGTGCGGCTATGCTTATAAACTCTTCGAGCGAGTGGGTGCCAGGATAATACGCACCTGTTTCTCTGTAAAAGTAGGTATTCATTTCATGTTCGTCTGGGCCACCTAAAACCATTGGAAAATACCCTGCAGCTTTTAAAGAATTAATCAATTCAATCCAGTATTCTTTAGGCCAAAGTCTGGTTAGCCAGCGTTTGCCGCAACCTGTATTTAGGCCTATAATTTTTTTTCCTTGAGCTATTTCGTCAAGCTTATTCCATTTTTCAAAATGGGTTTTGTTAATATCTAATAGGTATTCTTCACCTTGAAAATCAAACTCACAGATTTCAAAAATTTCATCAAGATAATTTCGAGTGTTTTCTTGAGAATATTGATCAAACAAGCCTGTAATTAGTTTGTGCTTTGCGTTTGGATTTGCAACGTCAATGTGGTTTTCATTTAAGATATACCCCATTTTTTTATCGGCTTTTACGTCTCGTAAAAGAGCACAGGCTTCATACTCTTTGTCTAGGTTAAGCGCTATGTCATATTTCTGATGACGTATTATATACGTTGCCGTAAAGTCGAATTTATATACTTCGTCAATTTCTGATTTTGGAAGAATAGCCGGACTAAGAGTTAGCCACGTTATATGGCAGTTTGGATATTCTTTCTTGAATCTTGTTAAAAGGGGAGTAGTTCTTATAACGTCGCCCAATGCGCCAAGCTTAATTATGAGAATGCGCTTAGATATTGGCGAATAGTAGTTGCAATTTGGGCAGGTAGCGCTGTGCTGTTTGTTGGGTTTGCAAGGAATTCCACCTCTAAAATGTTTGCAATCAAATTTCAGTTCAGAAACACCTATTTCAGGAAGACTCATTGGTCAATTCGAGTTAATGTGCCCCAAAATTAGTCCATATTTCACTGCGGCTAATGGCAAGTGTAATTTTGCCGTGTATGAATCTTCATTCACTTTCAGAAAACTTATACGAACGAATTAAGGCTTGTTCGGGAAAAATATTAATTACCATTCACCAAAACCCTGATGGCGATGCCATTGGCTCTGGGTTGGGGCTACAGCATTTGCTAATGAAAGAGGGTAAAAATGTGGTTTTAATCTCACCAAATAGCATTGCTGATTATTTGAATTGGTTGCCCGGAATTGCAGATGTGGTTAATTATGAATTGGAACCGGAAAGGATTAGCGAGCATTTTGCAAATGCCGAATTACTAATGTGCTTAGATTTTAATGATCCTAAAAGGGCCGGTGGTTTAGAAAATGAAATAAGAAAGTTTAAAGGTGATATAGCTGTTATAGATCATCATCAAAACCCAAGTCATTTTGCTAAATACTTGTATTCAGACACTTCTTCGCCGGCAACTGCCCAGTTAGTTTATAGACTAAGCCAAGATTGGAGAATTGAGTTAAATGTAAACGTGGCCAAATGCCTTTACACGGGCATTCTAACAGACACAGGTTCCTTTAAATTTTCGTCAGTTAACAAAGAAACGCATTTGGTAGCAGCACACTTGGTAAGTTTTGGAATTAATCACGATGAAATACATGCCAGAATCTATGATGCTTTTTCTGAAAACAGGCTTAGGCTATTTGGGCTTTGCTTTTATAACAGGCTCGAAATTATAGAGAACGGAAGAGTAGCTTTAATGTACGTTACCCAGAAAGATCACCATGAATTCGACATTCAAAAAGGCGACACCGAAGGGTTGGTAAACTTTAACCTTAGCATTACGGGGGTTGAAGTTGGTGTTCTTTTTATTGAAGAGGAGAAAATGATTAAAATCTCATTCAGATCTAAAGGCGATATTCCTGTTAACGAATTTGCCAAAGAAAATTTTGATGGCGGCGGCCACATTAACGCTGCTGGTGGCAGATCATATAAACCCCTTACTTCAACAATTGAACATTTTAAAAAGTGCATAAAACCGTTTATTCAGCAGTATTAATAACCTTCTTTTTGGCCACAGCCGCATTTTTTGTGGGCTGCTCTGGCGATTCAATAGGAACCAAAACCGTTTTAGATAGCGGAATTAGTTATACCATTTGGCGAACAGCCGGAAATGAAAAAGGAGCTAATGGCGATATAATTGAGTTTGATAGACAGTTGTTTATAGACAATAAACTCATTGCTAACTCCTATACCAATCCACTTTTTCAGGAGCGCGAAATAGTGGGTAGAATACGATTTGAAGGCGATTTTGTTGAAGTGCTTAGCAACCTTTCTAGCGGTGATAGTGCCGAAATGGAGTTTCCAATTGCTAGATTACCCGAAACGGTACAGAAATCTTTAGGTATAAATGCCCAAAGCGCAAAAAATCTAAGGTTAATTGTGTCTGTGCTTGATGTTTGGAACGAAACCGAAAGAATTAATGAATTTACTAAGCTTGTTGGGTTAAATAAAAACTGGTTGCAACTTGCTGGCGGAGCAAAAATGGTTTGGGATTCTACCACCACAAATGCAAAAGTTGAGTTTGGCGATTCGGTTGCATTGTATGTAAAAGGTTATACACTTAATAGTCAAGTGGTATATGAGTCAACCAAAAAACCCATAAAATTTGAAGCAGGTTCCTTATCAGGCATGCCCACCTGTTGGGAAACGGCGGCTCTTGAAATGCGATACGGCGAGAAAGCCACGGTAATTGCACCACATCATTTGGCATTTAAAGATGCTAAAGCAGGAATTTTAAAACCTTACTCAATTGTGGTTTTCGAAATAGACCTTTTAGAACCTGGAGACTACTAGGCTAGTAAGGGAACAATTTCGCCAATGGTGTCAGCGCCTTTGTTTTCGTTATAATAGGCCTGTAAGTCTCGTTTATAGGCATCTTTAGAAGCGTATTTTCCATTTTTATAATCTAATTGCAAAGCTTTAGCCGCGGCAGGGCTTGGTCCCCAACTGGCTTTGGCTTCAAATTCTTTAGTCATTAAAATAAGCTTTGGAATAGACCTATTACCGTTGGTTAAAAACTGGTCTATAACATCAAGGTTTTCGTCTCTAAGCAAGTATTTTGTTTTTGCCTTAAAAAGAGCAGCCAGTTTTTCGATAACAGGAATTGCTTGGGCCGCATCGCCACACCATGTTTCTGTAACAATCAACCAATAAATCAAATCGGTTTCGATTGCATCTATTGAAACTGGATACGTTTTTTCAGCCCTTTTCATCCGCTGATAATTCAGCTTGGTGTAGTTAATGTAATCATCTGTTTGGTTTGGACCAGATGTAAGGCCATTTTTAGCCTGATGTTCAACCAACTTTTTATAGGTTGAATAATTCATTCCTTGTAAATATTTTTCTTCTAGTTTCATTATTGCATTTGTTGGCAAACCTTTGTGGGCAGAAAAGGGTTCAAATATTGTTTATGGAGATTTTGGGAAGGAGAATATTGGTCATACTTTTTTGTGTTCTATTTCATTTATCGCTTGTTGCGCAAACCAAATTTCAAGCACCTGTAGTAAAAGCCGAATTGGGTTTAAACGGTGGATGGATTACGCAACAAATTGCCGTAGATCTTCAAAGAGGTATTAATGAAATCGAAATTGAAAACATTGGCAATAAAAATGAGTCGAGCATTATGTTGCTTTGCGATTCACCTGGAGTGGTTATAAACCAATTTCACTTTATAACTCCAAAACCGGTAGTTCGTTTCGCAGATTCGATTAAAACCTTAACTGATACGCTAAACAACCAAAAACTAAAGCTATCTATTAATCAACAGTCTCAAAGGCTATTATGGGACAATCGAACCATTAGAGTTAGCGATAAGAGCATTTATGTTGATGACTTAAGTGAACTTGAAGAGTTCATGACCGAAAGAATGTTGAAACTCAAAAAACAGCAGCAAAGTCAAGAGCGGCGCATAAGCAAAACAGAAGCCACGATAAAGACCCTTGAAAGCAAGGAATATACCTTGAATCAAGAAGCGGCTGAAAGATCTTCTTTGTCTATTAATGTTTCGGCCGCGCGTGCGCTTAAAACCAATATTAGAATTGTTTACAGAACCCAGTTGGCTTATTTCACACCAGAGTATCATGCCAATTTCAATACCCAAACCAAACAATATGCACTTAAACTTGGTGCCCACTTGGTGAATTCAACCAAACTAAACTGGAACAACATTCAAATAAATTTAGTTGATGATAAGTTAGATTTTGAACGAACCGATCATATAATACTTAACAATTTCTACATACAAGGTTCATTTTCTATTGAAAGCGGCAAAAAGACATTCATTTACCACAAGAACATTTTGGTGGATGGAGACCTAAATTACGTTTGTTCTGCTATTGCAGCGGAAGAATCAATGATAAAAGCCAACATTAATAATCTTTATGGATTGCGACTTACCAACGGTGAGTTGGTGTTGGCTTGCGATGGAAATGTCATTAACAAACAATCAATTTCAAAACCATCTTACACAGATTCAATTTCCGTAATTGCCAAACCAGCTTATGGATTGGCAATTCAAAAAGCAACCCTTGATAATAAAGGGAAACAACTTTTTGGTGGTAAAGATAAAATTGAGAGAAGTTATTCATTATCAATTAGTTCAGAATTGCCATTTGCCATAAACATGGTATATACCGACAGAATTTTAGAGCCAAATACCGACTCAAAATCGGTAGATATGTCGGGCAGTAAAGATGTTGTTCTTAATGAAGACGGGGTTGTTCTTTACGAAACAACGCTTCTCCCATTTGAGAAGAGAAACATTGAGTATGGGTTTAAAATCAAGAAATAGGGTAGATTAGGTTATTAACATTTGGTGTTAATAACAACCAAATATGAGCGTAATCTAAATTTACTTTTGTTTAAACAGCTAGTAGGAATAAATTAACAGTGTACTTGTGAAAAGATTTATTGTACTTATCGCATGGGTAGGGTGTTTTGTATATAATGCAAATGCCGCTTGCCCTGTTACTCCAGGTTCTATCACAACTTCAGATGCAACTATTTGTTCTGGTACAAATCCCGGAACAATTAGTGCTACGGCTTCATCTGGTGGTAACGGAAGTTTATTTTATGCATGGTTGTTTTCAACAGATAATGGCGCCAACTGGAATGCCGCGCCTGGAACCAACAATGCACAGAATTATTCAATTCCAGCTGTACTAACATCAACCACTTGGTACAAGCGTACCACATTTGACGGTGGAGGGTGCACGCAGCAAGAAACATCCCCAGTTAAGTTCACTGTAACACCTCAAACAACAATTGGAACAAACCCAACTAACCAAACTGGATGCGAGGGTAATAATGTCTCGTTTAGCGTAACAGCATCATCTGGACATGGTTTAACTTATCAATGGCAAGAAGATAAAGGCAGTGGGTTTGCCAATTTGGCCAATGGCGGTAACTATTTTAATGTAACACTGTCTTCAATGCTAGTAATCAATTTGTCTTCATCAATGAATGGCTACAAGTATAGATGTGTAGTATCTTCTACCGCTTGTAATGATGAAACATCTAATGAAGCTACTTTAACAGTTCAAACAGCGCCATCAATAACAACTCAGCCTTCTAACCAAACCGAATGCAATGGCAATGATGCAACATTTTCATTAACAGCCACGGGCACAGGCCTAACTTACCAATGGCAAGAAGACAATGGCGGAGGTTTTAGCAACCTTTCAAATGGTGGCTCATACTCTGGAGTTACAAGTACTTCTTTAACCGTTACAGCAGCAACAGCACTTAATGGTTATGATTATAGATGCGTAGTTTCAGGAACATGCACTCCTTCAGTTAATTCTAACTCAGCAAGCCTTACTGTAAACGAACTACCTAGCATCTCAGTAAATCCGTCTGATGATACTGAATGTGAAGGCGGTAATGCGGCTTTTAGCGTTACTGCTTCAGGAACTGGCTTAACTTACCAATGGCAAGAAAACAATGGCGGCGGATTTAGTAATATTTCCAATGGTGGAATTTATGGCGGTGCCACTTCTGCCAATCTTACCTTAACCGCAATAACGGCCGGTATGGATGGATATGACTACCGATGTGTGGTGAGTGGAACATGCACGCCATCTGTAACTTCATCATCAGCCAACTTAACTGTAAACACTTCACCAAGCATATCTACCCACCCAAGCAGCGATGCCATTTGCGAAACAGCCAACACAAGTTTTAGCGTAACCGCAACAGGCACTGGTTTAACTTACCAATGGCAAGAAGATGATGGTGGTGGTTATTCTAACCTAGCAAACGGTGGCATTTACGGCGGTGTAACCACAGCAACATTATCAATAACCTCTGCCACAACAGGCGAAGACGGGTACAAATACAGGGTAGTTGTAAGCGGAACGTGCACGCCAGCAGTAACCAGCAACGAAGCCACATTAACTGTTCAAGATGCACCAGCCATAACCGCCCAGCCAAGTGATGATACAGAATGTGCAGGCGGCAATGCAAGTTTTAGCGTTACAGCCACAGGCACCAGTTTAACCTACCAATGGCAAGAAGACAGCGGTTCAGGCTTTGCAAATATTTCGAATGGCGGAGTTTATAGTGGTGCTACCACAACCAGCCTAACCCTAACCAGCGTAACTACTGGCATGAATGGTTATGATTACCGATGCGTAGTTGATAATTCAGAATGTGCATCAGTAACCAGTAATTCAGTAAATCTAAC
>JAGQWA010000340.1 GCA_020437725.1 Bacteroidota bacterium
TCATCTTCTTCGGTAATATTGGTAATACCCACTAGGTGTCCGGTTTTTTCAGTAATATTTATGGTTTTTACTCCTTTCCCCCCTCTATTCGTAATTCTATAGTCTTCTACTTTAGATCGTTTTCCATATCCGTTGGCCGAAACCACCATAATGGTTTCTTCAGGGTCATTAACGCAAACCATTCCAACTACTTCGTTTGCAGCATTTTCGCCAAGATTTACTCCACGAACCCCTGTTGCGGTACGTCCCATAGAACGTACTTTTTCTTCAGGAAAATGAATAGCTTGGCCTTCTCTGGTTGCCATCATTATATGTGAAGAACCATTTGTAATACATGCCATCAATAGCTCATCGCCTTCATTAATTGAAATAGCATTAATACCATTTTGACGTGGGCGTGAATATGCTTCTAAAACAGTCTTTTTAATGATTCCCTTCTTGGTGCAGAATACAATAAAGTTATTATTAATGTAATCTTCGTTAGAAAGGTCATTTACAGTTTGATATGCTCTAATTCTATCGTCGGGTTCAATTTGAAGTAAATTCTGAATAGCACGACCTTTTGTGTTTCTGTTTCCTTCAGGAATTTCGAATACACGTACCCAGAAACATCTTCCTTTTTCTGTAAAAATGAGAATGTAATCGTGGGTTGATGCCACAAAAAGATGCTCAATAAAGTCTTCGTCTCTAGATGAAGCTCCTTTAGAACCGCGACCTCCCCTGCCTTGGGTTTTAAACTCTGTTAGAACAGTGCGTTTTACATAGCCCAAATGGCTAATGGTAACCACTACTTCTTCATTCGGAATAAGGTCTTCAATAGAAATTTCGCCAGCCGCTGGTTGAATAGCAGAGCGTCTTGAATCGCCGTATTTTTCCTTTACTTCTAGCAATTCATCTTTAATAATTTGCATTCTAATTTCAACGTTTGCAAGAATTTCTTTCAACCTTGCAATGGTTGCCATTAGTTCAGCATACTCTTCTTTAATCTTATCGCGCTCTAAGCCTGTAAGCTTTTGTAAACGCATATCAAGAATGGCTCGTGCTTGAATTTCACTTAATTCAAATTTCTCCATTAGACCATTTCTGGCTTCTTCAACCGTAGTTGAAGCCCTAATTAAGGCAATAACTTCATCTAAATGATCAAGTGCAATAAGTAAACCTTCAAGAATATGTGCTCGCTTTTCAGCTTCTTCTAATTCATATTGTGTTCTTCTTACTATTACTTCGTGCCTATGTTCAACATAATATTTAATTTGGTCTTTAAGGTTTAGCGTATAAGGCCTTCCATTAACCAGCGCTACATTATTTACCGAGAATGTAGTTTGAAGTTGTGTGTACTTAAATAGTTTGTTGAGTACAACTGTGCCCATGGCATCGCGTTTTAACTCAAAAACTACGCGCATTCCTTTTCTATCACTTTCATCTCTTATTTCAGAAATACCTTCAATTACTTTGTTATTAACCAACTCCGCCACCTTTTGCTGAAGAGTTGCCTTATTTACCTGATAAGGAATTTCTGAAACAATTATTCTTTCTCTGCCGCTATTAGTTACTTCAATTTCGGCAACAGCACGCATGGTAATACTTCCACGACCAGTGTGAAACGCACTATGCACACCTTCTATACCATATATAATACCACCAGTAGGAAAATCTGGAGCTTTAATAAACTCCATTAATCCTTCAATAGAAATGTCATTATTATCTATGTATGCGCATGTTCCATCTACAATTTCTCTAAGGTTGTGGGGAGCCATATTAGTGGCCATACCAACCGCAATGCCCGATGCACCATTTAATAGTAGTTGCGGAACTCTTGCTGGCAGAACTGATGGTTCTTTTAAAGACTCATCAAAATTGGGTCTGAAATCAACTGTGTTTTTGTCGATATCGGCCAACATTTCTTCAGCTATTTTGGTTAGTCTGGCTTCTGTATAACGCATGGCCGCTGGTGGGTCACCATCAACCGAACCGAAGTTACCTTGTCCATCTACCATTTCGTAGCGCATGCTCCATTCTTGGGCCATACGAACCATGGTGTCGTAAACGGCGCCATCTCCATGTGGGTGATATTTACCTAAAACTTCACCCACAATTCTGGCTGACTTTTTATAAGGACGGTTATGTGCCAACCCTAAATCGGTCATCCCGTAAAGAATTCTTCGGTGAACCGGTTTTAAACCATCTCTTACGTCTGGAAGCGCCCTTGATACAATTACCGACATTGAATAGTCGATATAGGCGGTCTTCATTTCATCCTCTATATTAATAGAGATTATGTTTTCTCCTTCGTGCAATTCGCTCATTTATTGCCTTTTAAATACAACTTGTATTAACTGCGTAAAAGTACCAAGGTTGAATGCAAAATTTAAAAGATGTACCCCCCTATTTGCCCACAATCTGTGGGTGATTTATGAACAAAAATGAATGCTGTTTATAAGCTGGGGTGAGAAGAAATTAGAAACGGCTTTTAGAAAGGAAAATACAAGGCCTTGCCTTAAAATATGTTCAATGTCTTGATTTCAATAAAAAAGGCCGTTGGAAAACCAACGACCTTTTCTAAACTTTTTGAGCCTCCTGTCGGATTCGAACCAACGACCCCGAGATTACAAATCACGTGCTCTGGCCAACTGAGCTAAGGAGGCGTTCTCAAAAATGTGGCGCAATATTAAAGACCTTTGGGTTAATACAAAACCTTTAAGTCAAATTATTTGTAAAGATTTCGAACGTTCCGTCATTGTAAATTAATATGGTTCTGGTAACCACCTTTTTAGCCCTACCTATTGCAGGCGAAAATTCTATTGGCTTTTGCTCAACAGGGCTTGAAAACAAACTAACCTGTTCGTATTGGCTACTTGCTTGTGATTGAGCAGCATCATTCTTTTTATTATAAAAACTGGCATCATTCTTTTTGGTCTCCACTGAGTCTCTAACCGTTCTGTTTCTTTTCTGATTAAATAGTAGAAATTCAAAATCCCAGTCAGGAAAACTCTCCCGCAGTTTATTAATAAAGTCAAAACCAGGCTTGTTTCTATTGTTAACCAAATGACTTACTGCCGAACGATTAACTCCGAGTTCCGTTGCCAATTGAGTAGGACTTAACCCTTCTTGTTCGAGATAAAACTTTAAACGATCACCAAATTCCATGTTTACAAAAAGCGCAAATTTATGTGGCCTAATGTTTAATGATGTAACAATGTTGTTTTCACATTTGTAACCAATAATTTCCAAATGATTCCTTAGTGCATCTAATTTTTCTCGCACACACTTTTTACACTAAAGTTTTGATCGGAATCCGCTGATAAACCAAATGCTTCAATCGTATATCAAACCACTCATTTTATGGCACTTATCATTCTTTAAAGAACATTATTCGTGCTTGAAATTCACGTTAAATGATAGGCAGCTTCTGCATTTTGAATGTATTTGTTTTCTAATGTTATTTTAAAATTGCAGCATCAAACAGATTACTATGTCTAACACACAGAAAATACTTTTAAGCGTTTCGCTGATTCTCATAGCTGCATCAACTCGTTTATTTGAGCATACAGACAACTTCACTCCTATTATGGCCATTGCCTTATTTGGTGGAGCTACTCTTAAAAAAGGTTGGGGAATTCTCGTTCCTTTAGCCGTTATGTTTGTTTCTGATATCTGTTTGGAGATTATTAAGGGAACTGGATTTTACCCTGATCAAGTATTCGTTTACGGTTCTTTCTTGCTTGTAGCTTTTCTAAGTGGTAGAATAAACAAAACGCTAAAGCCAGTAAAAATGCTTGGCACGGCACTTGGAGCAAGTGCAATTTTCTTCATAGTAACCAACTTTGGAGCATGGTTAGCAAATCCAGCTTATGCCAAAAACATTGGCGGTTTAATTGAATGCTACATTTT
>JAGQWA010000341.1 GCA_020437725.1 Bacteroidota bacterium
GAAGTTTCTGATGTTTTGCATGAAAAGGTTAGCGCTTTAAGGCTGAATAATAGCGCGCAAAAGTACAAGTTTGCAACATGAGAATACTGGCTGAATTAAACAGATTCAACCTTATTCTTGAATAACCCTTAATCCATTACTTGAAATTTGTATAGGACCATGAATTCGGTTGTGTTCTGGTCCATTTTCAAGTTTCAAAACACCACGCGGGCAAACAGCAGAGCAAACGCCACAACCAACACACGATGCTCTAACAATATTTTCACCTCGTTGGGCATAGGCCCTAACATCAATACCTTGCTCACAATAGGTTGAGCAGTTTCCGCAAGAAATGCATTGGCCGCCATTTGTGGTAATTCTAAAACGAGATTTAAACCTTTGTATAAGCCCCATATAGCCAGCCATTGGGCAACCAAAACGGCACCAAACACGGTTTCCTAGCATTGGGTAAAAGCCAACGCCTATTACTCCAGAAAAGGCTGAACCAATAAAAAATCCGTACCATTTGTCAAGCGTTGTGGTTCTAAAGTAAAGTGCTTTATTGCCTTCATATTCAAAGCCTGGAAATAGCGTATAGACTGCAAAAATCAAGAGAACAATACCAGATACAATATAGATTTTCTTAAATGGAATGTGCTTGTATTTGTTTTTCTGCCAAATAATGACTCCCAGCATTAGAGCTGCAATTATGGCCACAAGTAGGTATCTATTAAGCGGAATTTTGAAGCTGGTTTCGGTGAAATAGGTGTAAACTGAAACTGTAGTAGCAATTAAGATAAATACCATTACGGTGTGAATAATGATGCGTTCTAAGAGCCATGCTGGTGTACTTTTATCAGAGAGTTGCCTAAAACCATCGCCGGCCGTTTCTGCCAGCCCGCCGCAGCCGCAAACCCAGGAACAATACCAGCGTTTTCCAACATAGTATGTAATAAGTGGTGTAACTACCAAAAACATAAGTATTCCCCAAACCAAAAATGCTTTACCAAATGGTTGATATGCATCTTGTTTAAAGGCTTCTATTTGCCAATCGTAGTGAAAATCATAATCGAGCGGCCATGTGTTCTTAATATCTGTATTATAATAACCTTGGTATTTGCCTTGATCGTTGTAAGCGTCGTTATATTTCATGCCGGCCAACACTTCTGGTATAAAATAAGCTAGAAAAAATTGCGCTGCAATAACCACTAAAGTGCGCTTAAAATGATAAGCATTATGGCGGTACTTATACAAAAACTTTATACCTAACGATGCAATTGTTACTGTATAAAGCGTTCCATAAACAAACCATTCTGATGCATCTTGACCCTTAAATAATTGCGAAAGCGGGTTAAATAATTGAAGCAAGCCCGAATTACTGGTTTCTGAACCTGTAGGTTTACCCAAAATTTCGGGAAACCAATAAAGGGCTATGTAAAATGCGGTAAGTGCAATGCCTAAAATCCAACCTAATACACCGCTATTAGAAAGTGACCTAAACCAAATACCATTATTCTTTATTCCGGGTTTGTGGTCTTTGTATTGCGCATATCCAAAAAGAATGGTTCCTCCAAGTAAAAATACCATTGCCAAAATGAAGAACAGGGTAATCTGTTCACTTCTATAGGCATTAAAAAGGGCACCAATAAGAATAATAAGCCCGAGTGTAATAGGAATTAATGCCACTTTTTGCAGCGCATTAATTCCTTTTGGATATGGATTAGCAATTGATAAATCTCTATTTCCCATTTAACTATTTTCTAAAAATGAATGATGTTAAACCCTTAATTCGTTGTTGTTTTAGGGTTTCCCCAAATCGGTTTTCATATTTTGAAACAAACTCGTGTTCATAAGTTTTGTAGAATTCGGGATCAAAATTGGCTGCTTTTAATTCTTTAATAACTCGGCCAACACTCACTTCACGCCTTATCCAACTTTCGCATATTTTATGCCTATACCTTATACCAAGAAGGTTAAAACCAACTACTGCTCTATCGCTATCTCGATAAACAATTCTAATTGATTTTTCTCCAGATTCATGTTGCCAAAAGAAAGAGCTTATTCCTTCTTGATGCTGTGCTGGCACATCTCCATAAATTTGGTATTCAATATCAAAAAACTTGGCTGAGTTGTAGAAAATTCCTGGGTCATACTCACTTGGTCGGTTGCAAATTATTCTAGCACAGTTCTCACCTTGAATTTTGCCAGTGTACCAAATTTGTTCTAGTGGTCGCCTTCCTTCTGGTGGGTTTATATGCTGAGCGCAATCGCCTACGGCATAAACATTTTTAATATTGGTTTCTTGCTTAGAATTAATCAGAATTCCTCGGTCAATTTTTAGTTCGGTATTCTTAAGAAACTCAATATTTGGGCTTACACCAACCGTAACACCAACAAACTCACAAGGAATTTTTTTACCTGATTTGGTAACAATGCCTCCTACTTCTCCGTTGCCGTTATCCAAAATTTCGTCAAGCTCGGTGTCAAGTCTCAAGTCAATATGATGAGAGCGAATATGATTGTTAATCATTTCAGACTCTTCGGGCGGCAGAATTTTATTCCAAAAAGATGGTTCTCTTACCAAAAAAGTAACTGGTATTCTTCTGCTGGCAAACATTTCGGCCATCTCAATACCAATTAAACCACCACCAACTACAACTGCTCGGTTAAGTTTAGGTGTTCTGGCTTCCATAATTTGCAAATCTTGAAAGCTATAAAGACCTTGAACTCCTTTTAGTTCTTGCCCTTTCCATCCAAAAAAATTAGGTTTAGAACCAACTGCAAGCACCAGTTTATCATAGCCTATGGTTTTACCAGATTGCATGGCAAGCTTGTGTTCATTAAAATTAACCGAGTTTACATGATCAAAAACCAAATCGATTTGATTTTTCTTCCAAAACCAATCTTCATAGGGCTTTGTGTGTTCAAATTTCATGTGGCCCATGTAAATGTACATGAGAGCCGTTCTTGAATAAAAATGCTCTGTTTCAGAAGAAATGACTGTGATTCTATGATCACTCAATTTCCTAATATGTCTAGCAGTGGTAATTCCGCTTATGCCATTACCAATTATTACAATATGCGCCATTTTTACACTTAAAGCCTGAAAAGCAATCCCCACAAAAAGAAATTAGAATCTACAAAAGTTCCAATCACTTATCTATTCAACGGGTCAATATAATAGCTATAAGCTGTTTGAATGGAAAAATTTAAGAAATGTCTGTGCATACTTTTCATGAGCCAGCGCATTTGGATGCTCATCAAAAGGCAACAAATTATAATCTGGATTTTCTGTATTAACCGAAATATCTATGCACTCTACTCCTTTCTCTTTCAGTTGATTAAGAAAAAGAGCGGTTTCTTCATTATCCAATATTCCGGCCACAATTAAACGCGAATTATGGCGCTTAACCAGATGATTAATTTTTTCAATAATTTGAAGAGATATGGTAGGAAGTTGTCGTTTTGAATCAGTTATTCTGTAAGAATAATTTTCAATAAAGTTTATGGTTGCCAACTTTTTACACCATTTACACGGCTCATACAATTGGTTTGATGGGATGAAACTAATTTCATGGCTATTTGCATTCTCTAAACAGGGAAATTGAATATGAGAATAAGCAGGATTGGCATCTTGATTGGTAACTGAAGTTGACCAAAATTTTCGCTGTGCCAAACTCAATCCGTTTCTGTGGTCATGAAACGATCCATAAACCAAAACCACTGTTTTTGGAAATTTATCGGCAGGAATATGCCTTATTTGCTGGAGAGCTTGTATGGTACCATACCCAGGCACGGAGTAATTTTCAACCTTAAAATTTGAAAGTTCTTTTTGCACTAAATAAGGAAAGGTTTCAGTGTCTTCAACACCCCAACCATAGGTAAAACTACAACCGAAAAAGGCCAGT
>JAGQWA010000342.1 GCA_020437725.1 Bacteroidota bacterium
GCGGTTATTTATGGTTCGGCCATGGCTTCATTCTGTGTGGAAAAATTCGGTACAGAAAGAATTGAAAATCTCAGTAAAGACGAAGTAGTAGAAAGAATTCGCCAATTCGTGAGTCTCGTTTCTGTTGATATTGAATTGGTGAAGTAATGGCTAGGAGAGGGCTTTTATTTTTACTAATTTTATTTGGTTCGTTTACGTTGTGGGCCCAGAATGAGTCCACAACTTCAAATTCACCTTCAAAATCGGTTGATTTAAGTACTCCTTATAGGGCGGTTTTTAATCATTTAGAAAATCAGCAACCCGATAACAATCATCCTGAAATAGCTGCGCTTTCTTTAGAAAGTGATGGTTATGATGATAAACAATTAAAACGCCTGGCCATAAAACTTTATCAGGTTTTAAATGGCAAAGGAATTTTTGTAATTGAAGATGATGTCCCGAAAAAGCCCAATTATTTCGATTCGTCAAAAAATGAAGCACGTTATTACTTATCGCCATTAAAAGCGCCCACTTTATATGTAGAGAAAAAGGATGGCCGTTGGGTCTATCCAACTTCTTCAATTGTAACGTTTAATGAGCTTCACAAAGAAGTATATCCTTTAGGGGCCGACAAGATTGTTAATCTCATTCCAGCTTCGTGGCATTTTAGGTTTCTTGGGCTTGAAGCTTGGCAGTATATGGGCATTTTGTTCTTTGTCATTTTCGCGCTTCTCCTGCATAGAATCTTCACATTTATAATAAACAACCTGTTAGTTAGAATACTAAACAGACTTCAAAAAGACGGTCATTTTACCATTAATAGAATTATTAGAAAATCGGCTCGTCCACTAAGCTGGGCCATCATTTCTATCATTTTAATAAGGTATGTGCCGTCAATTCTTTTACCTGCTTCAGTTAACATGTATGTTATTGGGTTGCTGGGTTTGTTAACTCCACTTCTTGTAACAATAGCCTTTTATAACATAGTTGATCTAATTCAGCTTTTCTTTCAGCGGCTTGCAAGTAAAACCGATACAACACTCGACGACCAATTGGTACCATTGGTAACAAGGGTTTTAAAGTTGGTGGTGGTTCTAATAGGTGTTGTTTACATGCTAATGAGTTTAGAAATTGATGTTAGACCATACCTGCTCGGAATATCTTTTGGTGGTATTGCTGTGGCCTTAGCCGCTCAAGATACCATCAAGAACATTTTTGGCTCATTCGTCATTTTTGTAGACAGGCCATTTCAAATTGGCGATTGGATTAATTACGATGGAGTTGACGGAATGGTGGAAGAAGTTGGTTTTCGCTCAACCAGATTGCGAACCTTTCATAATTCAGTAGTATCCATACCCAATGGTAAACTAGCCGATTCTAAGGTTGACAACTACGGAATGCGCATTTATAGGCGCTATACAACAAAAATTGCCTTGACATATGATACTCCACCTGAGCTTATTGAGTTGTTTGTTCAAGGATTACGGGAAATGGTTAAATCTCACCCATTAACCAGAAAAGATTACATTGAGATTCACTTAAACGACATGGGTATACATTCACTTGATGTGTTATTCTACATATTCTTTGATGTTAAAACTTGGACAGAAGAATTGAAAGGAAAGCACGAAATGATTAAAGGAATTCTAGAGCTGGCTAAAGAATTAAATGTTCGTTTTGCTTTTCCGACCCAAACGCTTCATATAGAAGAAATTCCAGGAAAAGACTCCTTAACCCCGTTATACAACCTACAAAGTGATGAATACAAACAAGCCATGACGAGGTATGTGGAAGCGTTTAAATCAAAATACAACGGCTAATTTTCTGTTCTTACCGAAAACTGAACAGTAATTCATCACAAGATTTGGTTTATTTTCCTATTTTTGGAATCGAGTTTTGTTTTAAAACTATTGGGTTTAGTTTTAAACGAATGGGAAAATTAGAAAGCTATGAGCAAAAATGGTGTTAAGGTTTTCGTTGTTGAAGATGATCCAATGTACCGAAAAATGTTGGAATACATTCTTCAAATGAATCCTGATTTTGACGTGCATTGTTTCGAAAATGGACGCGATTGTTTAGACAAACTTCATTTAAAACCGGATGTAATAACGCTTGATTACTCTTTACCAGATATTACTGGTCAAGATGTTTTAAAGCGCATTAAAGCTACAGATCCTTCAATTACCGTATTGATTCTTTCGGGCCAAACCGATGTGGCAACGGCTGTAGGTTTATTAAGAATGGGAGCCTACGATTATATTACCAAAGATGATGAAACCAAAGACAAGCTTCTTAATACAATTCATCATATTCTTAACAATAAAGACTTATCTCAACAAGTAGATAGTTTAAGAGAAGAACTTGGTAAAAAGTACGACTTTGAAAACGCTATTATAGGTAAGAGCGGCCCTATGGTAAAGATTTTCAAACTGATGGAGAAGGCCGTTAAAACTGATATTACTGTTTCTGTTTATGGCGAAACCGGTACTGGTAAAGAAATGGTGGCTAAAGCCGTTCACTATAGTTCAAAAAGAAAAAAGGCACCATTTGTAGCGGTTAACGTTGCAGCAATTCCAAATGAACTTATTGAAAGTGAATTGTTTGGACATGAAAAAGGAGCATTTACCGGAGCTAACACTCGCCGAATAGGAAAATTTGAAGAAGCCAATGGTGGCACCATTTTCTTAGATGAAATAGGCGAAATGGACTCTAACATGCAGGCCAAAATTCTGCGTGTGCTTCAAGAAAGAGAATTAGTGAGAATTGGTGGAAACCAAACAGTTAAGGTAAATGCAAGGGTAATTTGCGCTACGCATAGAGATTTAAAAGATGAGGTAGAAAAAGGCTCATTTAGAGAAGACCTTTACTATAGATTACTCGGTTTGCCAATTCAATTGCCGCCGTTAAGAGATAGAGGCAATGATATTTTAATCTTGGCCAAGCATTTTGTTGATGCATTTTGCCATGATAACGGCATGCCTAAAATGACCATTTCTAACGAAGCACAGAAAAAAATGCTAGAGTACCCATGGCCAGGTAACGTGAGAGAACTAAAAGCCGTAATTGAATTGGCGGCAGTTCTTGCAAACGAAGAAACCATTGAAGGAGCCGACATTTCTTTCCATAATACAGGCAAGTCAACTGATTTCTTAATGGAAGAACTTACGTTAAAAGAATACACATCGAGAATTATTTCGCACTTTCTACACAAGTTTGACAACAACGTGGTTGAAGTGGCCAAGAAATTGGATATGGGTAAATCTACCATATACCGAATGATTAAAAACGGTGAGATAAGTCTTGATTAAACCAATCATTGAACTGATATGAACAAAAAATGAATTTTTTCTTGACAGGTTCTTGCACATTACAGAAAATGTGCGTTTATTCGTGTTGAGTTTCATAGGTTCGTTTTTAGGTTATTTCGTTTTGGTGATGATGAGAATGAGGCGGCTTTCAGTCGCCTCTTCTTGCGTTTATAGGGTTCGTATTTTCAAATTATTGGTTTTGGCTCTATGAAAATTTCTTACAACTCGCCAGTTATCCTTTCATTTACAATACTATCTGGGCTAATTCTAATTTTAGACCTGTTCTTTTTTGCTCAATCAAGAGCCATAACTTATTCTGCATTTACTGTTGATGGTTCGTTTCAGTTTACTAACCCGTTGGCCTATATAACCTTGTTTGGTCACATTTTTGGGCATTCAGGTTGGCAACACTGGCTTTCAAACTTTAGCTTCATTTTATTAATTGGGCCCTTAATAGAAGAAAAATATGGTTCAAAGGCACTTATGGTAATGATGCTCGTAACGGCATTTATAACCGCAGTGCTAAACATTGTCTTTTTCGAAACTGGTTTGCTTGGCGCCAGTGGAATTGTGTTTATGCTCATTTTGCTGAGCTCG
>JAGQWA010000343.1 GCA_020437725.1 Bacteroidota bacterium
AGTCATCCTGAACTTGATTCAGGATCTCCATTTTCGATTTGCAGCCAGATTGACAAGACCCTGAAATGAATTCAGGGTGACGATTTCTCCTTTTTAGACGGCTCCTAAGATGGGGGCAACTACCATTAAATATAACATGCGCCCATATCGTGAACAGTCCATACACCCAACTCAAACTCCATTCAGAAAGAGTGTTTTCAGAAAATCGATAGGGTTGTTTTGCTTTCACTCAACAAAGGTTAAGTGAAATTTCTAAACTTTCAAAATTTATTGAAAGTTTATTCGGCTAAACCTAGCTCTTCTTCAAATAGATATCGAATTCACCCACAATGCCACCGTTGCCATCGTCTTTAAATTCAACATAGCGGCAATCTTCAGTATTGGTGTCGGTGCCGTCTTGGGCTTCAATGGCTGTGCCTTTTTCATCAGCCCAATAGCTTTGGGTAAAAATGGGTTCATGCTCTTGCGCCACAATATACCAGTGTATATGCCTTCTGCGGCCTGGGTATAATCCTGGCCTAATGCTCTCAAAGGCATATTGGCCATTGCTGTTGGTAAAACCTATACCGCGCAGATTTACTTCAGCAGGATTGTATGATGAATAATTGTCGTTTCCAGCCGGCCAGTATTGGCCACTATCGTCAGCATGCCAAGCTTCAACTCTTACATTGGCAAGGGGTGTTTCGCCATCATCGCCACCGTAAATGGTTCCGCTAATTTTCATGGGAGTGCCAGCCGCTCCTTGAAAATTGAGATTTACAGCATTGGGTGTTCCTGGTACATAATAGGGCCCAGCCGTTGTTTCGTCAGTTGTTCCGCAATGTTCGCCTGTGTTGTTATCATCTTCTCCTTTATCACAAGATGAGAGCATGTTACCCGCTGTTATGGCAATTGCGCCAAGACCCAAAGTTTTAATAAACTCTTTGCGGTTGGTGGCTTTTGAAGGTTTGGTCATGGCTGTAGTTTGTGGGGAAGTTAGTGAATTAGTTGGTTAGTGCTTTAGTGTATTAGTGTTTTAGAACGAAGAAGACAGAATGCAGAAATTAGAATTTGGAATGTTTTCCCGTTCTGATCCGGTGAGCAGTTATTGACTGGGAAAGATGTTAGTTGTAGTCTATTACTTTATTACAACAATGTAATTGTTCCATGGTGCCTATAAAGGCTTTCGCCAAATGCTAGATTCTTTTTACATTATTCAATTATCACATTTAATAATTACCCACCTACAAACCATTCTACTATGTCTTGAATTGGATTATTTGCATCAGATTCTTCGGTTTTAGCATCCATGCTATGGCCGCGGCCTTTATAGGTAACTACGGTAATGTGTTTTTGTCTGCCAAAATGTTTCCAGCGTTTAATGTTTTCAGCGTTGGTTTCGCCTGGAAAATTTTCGTCAGATTCAGCCAATTGCACTAAAACAGGGCAATTGAGTAATGAAAGGGTAGAGTCTAAATTATCAAACATATCAACCCACTGGCCCCAATACGGTTTGCAAGCTCCAGGAAGAAGTTCTTTGTCAGGTAGAGATCCGTCGCGCAACCTGTTAAACTTATCTTGTATTTTTTCTAGTTTTTTGGAAGAAAGATTGGCATTTAGTTCCAGTTGAGTCATGAAAAGACTATCAATGGCAATGGCGGTTCCATTTGAAATAATAACGCCAGCCACTTTTTCTCTCAGTGCCGCTTCAACCACTAGGTTTCCGCCTTCGCTATGGCCTAAAAGAAAGATTCGGGTTGAATCTATTTCGGGTTGCTGTTTTAGCAGCTTTATTCCTGCCACTAAATCATCAATTTGGTTTTCTTGTGAGAAAGTAAAAATCTCTTTCATACCAATTTGCAAGGCACGTTTATCGTAGCGCAAACAAGCCACTTTGCTCTCAGCCAGTTCGTGGCCCCAAGCCTCATAAGCTTTAACATTTTGGGTTTCTTCTTTTGCGTTGTCTAAATCCTTTTTCGTAGCAGCTACCGGTGGACCATTTCTGTCAACCTGGCCAGAGCCTGGCACAATTAAAACGGTGGCAATTACATCTGCTTTTGGAATATCCAAAGTAGCGCCAAGCTCGTAGCCATCAGATTTAATGGTGAGCTCTTTTGATGTAAACTCTTGGGCATTGGCGCTGCCCATTAGTAAGCTAAATAACACAAGTACAGTAATTAGAATTTTCATGATGCTAAAAGCATTAAAATGATTTTTGAAAGTATTTCAGCGGCTAGTAACAAGCCTATAAACAAGGCAACGGCTTTGCCATCAGTTCTGTTAAGGCAGGTTTTGTACGCTTGCCATAATAGTTGAAAATAATAAACCATTAGCAGCAACAGGGCCAGACCAACTATTATAAACACAGCAAGATGCTCTTCAATAAATGCCATGTTGGATTGCAGGTCAAATTGGTCTTTGTCCATTAGGGCTCTCAATTCTTCATTTGGAAGCAAAAGCATAACCACGCCTGCTGCTAGCATGGGTAACCTGGCCATTGAAATGGTGCCAACAATATCTAAAAGCCGCGCATTCGACTTTAAAATGACCTTAGCCAAAACAAAAGCGCCAGTTAACAATCCAAGCACCAAAACTTGATCTAGAAGGTGAACTGAAATCGGTTTGGGGTTTCCAAAGTGCAGGTCTAATACACCATCGAATCTGATATTGGTTAGATGACCAATAATGGCACTTAGCGCAGCAATGGCAAGTCCAATTAAAAGAGCTCTTGTACCTGCTATATATTCAAAAGGTTTAAACAGCTTATTCATGGCTTAGATTTTTTTCAAGTTCATTTACTCTGGCAATCACCTCGTCAAGTCGGTTTCTAACCGACGGGTAGCTTCTGCCAAGCAGTTTGGCCATTTCTTTTAGGCTTCCACTGGCTTTTAAAAAGTTGAACAAAAATTCTTGGTCGTCAGGCGAAAGCATAAGAAGCACCGGTAGCGCAAAGCTTCCATTTACTTCTGTGCTGCAGTTTGGGCAATGAAGTGCCTTTACATGCAGACCCGATCCGCATGACGGACATTGTGCAGGAAGTTTAGGTGGTTGCATAATTAATTCATTGAAACTTGAACAAAATTAAAAGTGTTTTGAATAAAATTAAAGTTTATGCAAATAAATTTTCAACACAGTGAATTATTCTTGATGTAATTTCAACTTCAACCTGCTTTATATTCGTTACAACGCTTTTAAAAAATGCATCAAAAGGGAAGGGTTTTATCATTAAAAGGGTTTCGGTACTTTGGTGTTTTGTTGTGCTTAAGTGTTGTTCTTAATTCATGCCAAGAAGAATTAAGCATTCCAGAAGAAGGCAAAGGCAGTTATCAATTTCTAAACCGACCCGAAGCTGATTTTCAGAACAGCACCTTAATGGGCGCTGATTTTATTTTAGAATACGGTCATCATTTTGGCACACCAACGGTTCAAAAATTTGCTTTGGATGGAAAGGAAATTTGGGGCTTTCAGAAAAATGAGTTTATAGGCATTTACCGTTCAAGCTGCGAAATTGGTAAAGGAATAGTAGCCGCGGGATACGAAAATGGCAAAGATGGAAAAGCTTATGACCAAGCCATAATGAGTTTTATTGATGCCGATGGAAACGAAAAATGGACCAGGAGATATATTCTAGACTCTACCAGTGAATCAAAATTTAATGGCGTTTTTGCCAACAACGAATCTAGTTTTTATGCGCTAGCTTCTCAACGCAAAGACTTCACTAACCGGAACTTTATTTGTAAGGTTAATATGCAGGGCGATATAGTGTCGAAACAAGAGCTAAACCCAAATTTTGATGACTTTAGAAACAACGAATTCTGTGTTGACAATGAGCATATTTACCTACTAGCAAGTGATTTAAATAATAGGGGAAAGG
>JAGQWA010000344.1 GCA_020437725.1 Bacteroidota bacterium
GTTTTAAAAGCCACTTCATCAACACCTAATTCGTTGGCTAGCTTTTTTACATCTTCAATTTGGTGTTGGTTTGGTTTCACTACCAAAAATTGAAAAATGAGATGTGGGGTTTGAGAATTGCGTTTCTTTTTCCATGCAATGATGTTTTTGGTTCCTTCAATAACCTTATCAAGGTTGCCACCCACTCTATATTGCTGATAGGTTTCTTGGGTAGTTCCATCTATTGAAATAATTAGCCTAGACAATCCAGATTCGATGGTTTTACGGCAGTTCTCATTGTTTAAATAATGAGCATTTGTTGAAATGGCTGTGTAAATGCGTTTTTGATTAGCGTAATTAATAAAGTTGAACAAGTCTTTATTAAGGTAAGGTTCGCCTTGAAAATAAAGGATGAGATATATGAGCCAATCCTGCAAGTCATCAACCACATTTTGATAGGTGGCCAGGTTTAGCATTCCAGTATTTCTGGTAAAACTTCTTAGGCCACTTGGGCATTCGGGGCAACGTAAATTGCAAGATGTAGTAGGCTCAATAGATATGCTAAATGGCATTCCCCATTGGCTTGGCTTTTTGCGTAATCGAGAAAAATGATAACCTGCAAAAACACGCGTTGCATTAGCAACTTTTTTAAGAGTTAGCGCCTTAATGAGTTGTTTTTGGTCTAAAAATGAGCCCAACCAGATTATTCTTTTTCTTCTGGTTTCAAATATCCTTTTTGAAGAAGTATTTGTTGGGCTTCTTGGTGCGAAAAGCCGTCAATTTCGTGTAAAAGGAATCTTCTAAGTACTATATCATCAATTCTTCTTCCTATAATGTTTTTGTTAGAATCTAACAGATAAATAACGGGTGTGTTATAAACATCATATAAATCTCTAAAGCCAGTTTGGTTACTTGGGTCGCTCACATTTGTCCATCTGAGCTTGTTTTCTTTAATATACTTTGGCCAGCTTGGTGCCACTTTAAACCCAGAAATGTTGCCATTATCATCTAATACTTCTTCATAATCTGTGCACACTCCAAAAACGTTAAATCCTTTCTCTTTATACTCGTTGTATATGGCCAAGATTTTAGGGGTCATCTCTTTACAATGCGCGCAATTTGTTGAGTAGAAGTAAATTAATGTAAATGGGCTATCTTCAAAATGCAATGCTCTTGGAATTTTAGCGGTATCTAACATAACCAGATTAGGCGCTTTTTTACCCACCAAATTGTTAATTGATCTAATGTATCTTAGTTTAAGTTGCCCTTTTTCATCGTCATTAAGCCAAGTTACTTTGTTGGTTAAATAGTAACGGTCTAGCAGAAATGTAAACACGTTAATATCGGTCATTCTCTTTGAGTTCTCATATTTACCGCCAATCCAATTAAGCGTTGTTTTAAATACTTTCTTATCGCCGTTTTCATAAATATTGTCGAGCAGTTTTGCCGCCCAAAATGAAATAGAATCAGGATGTTGTGGCGTAAATTCTGGCCCTAAAAACCTAAAAACCTTGGTTTTATAAAGTGGCGTTCTTAAGAGGCATATATCATTAAAATTTACAAAATCCCAAAAATGGATTTTGGTGTACAAGAAAGCATTGTTACCTAAATCAGTTAATTCAATTTCCTGTGGCACATTAATAGGCCTTAATAAGTTTATGAGCAAGGCGGTAACGGTTGCTTTATGATTATTTGCATAAGCAACTTGCTCTGCCATGTGCTCTTTAATTTTGGCTTCGATTTCTTTAGATAAAGTCTGCTTTTCATTTTTTGAAAGAGACTCATCTTTTAACCTCTCATAAAGTGGGTCTAATTCTTCTCCTTGCTTTTTTCTTACTTTTTGAAACTGATTAAAAACGGTGTTTTCATAAGAATTTTTCACCACCATGTTTTCTACCGGAGCTTCTAATTTGGTTTCAATAGAAAAACCACTTTCGTTTGGATTAATTACAAATTCAAAATAACCATCGCCAATAAACGCCAATAAATAAAGTCCGCCATCAAGTTTTTCGTTAGTAGAATACTTTATAACACCCTTCTTGTTGGTATAAACCGTATCTAAAACATATTGAGTAGGACCAGAGTAATACCCAATAATTGCAGTGTCGTTTGGTCTATCGGTTACCTTAAGTATAAATGAGTACTTACTAGAATTGTTACCAAAAACTGGGCTTGTTACAAACAGAAAACCGGCTAAAAACATTAAGCCGGCTTTCAGTTTTATACTTGAATAAAAACGCAAATTGATCATTGAAAAGATTTATCCTTTTTCTTCTTCCTCGCCTTCTTCAGATTCTTTATTCATGTCGAGCTTGTTGTCATAATCATCATCAAGCTCTTTTAAATCGTCTAAATAACCATTTTCCTTTAAAAACTTATCAATTTCTTTATCGGTCATTCCATCAATTTTATTCATTAAGATTTTTCTCAACGTAATGTGGTCTAACCTTGGGGCAATAATTTTCTTGTCTTTATCTAGCAAAAAGGCTTTGGGTGTACTGTTTATTCCATAAAGTTTTCTGTAGTCTGACTGGTTATACAAGTCGGTCACATTCAACCAATCGAGCTGTTTTTCGTTAACAAACTTGTGGTACTCTTTGGTTTCTTTAAAACCAATTACCTCGCCTTTTTCATTCTTAATATCGTCTCTATCATTATTAATGGCCACAACTTCAAAACCCTTGTCTTTAAAATCATGATAAACATCTAAAAACTTTGGGGTTACTTTTTTACAATGCCCGCAAGTGGCCGACCATACATAAACCAGTGTATATTCTGCATCAATATCGTAAAGCGAATGGGTTGCACCGTTTAAGTCTTGCCCAAAAAACATTGGTGCTTGCATATCAATTTTGGTATATCTAAGGGCATCAACGTAGTCTTTTAGGTTCTTTAGTTGCTTAGGTTTAAGCCAATCTGCTTTGCAATCGTTTGGCACTTCAGTTAAATAATATTTATCTGCCAACGCAACCAGAATACCATCATGGCCTAACACTTTAGATTCTTGGTATCTACCAAATATCCAAGTAAGCACATTTTTAAACATCTCATAATTGCCGCCTGCACAAGCCAAATCAATCACTTTAATGGCTCTTTGAGCAAGTGAATCTGGATGCGAATAACTATAGCTTGGTTTAAAGTACATCATTACTTTCTCTTTAAACATAGGCGTTCTTATAATGCGGTCGTCTGAGAAATCTACTAGGTCCCAATAATGGTTAACAGACCAATAAAATTTCCACATTAGCGAATCGAATTTCTCACCTTTTTCTGTTGCTTTTGCCACAATTTCTGGGCTAGGTTCTGGTACGTTTTTTTCTCTATAAATATTAATAAAATTCGAAGTAAAAGTTCCCTTATTGTTTTCTGCCATTTGCTCGGTAAAAACATTTAACTGATTCATATTATCAGTTTTTTGTTGCTTAAAGGCCTTTATTTTAGCTTCATTGCCTTTATTAGACTTTATAGAATCGTCTAAATAGCTATTGTCAGTAAGTACATCAACCCGTTTTACGTTTAGTGAAAAGAAAAGCTCATTGTCTTTAGAGCCTTTTATTTTGGCGGTACGATAGGGATCTGCCGGATCTAATTCAATGCTAAATCCATTTTCTTTTCCAGAATAAACAAAATCAAAAATTAAAACACCATCTATGGCAATAAGATACAAACCACCATCTAGTTTTTCGTCTCCTTTAATTTCTGCAAAACCTTTATCATCTGTTTCAAAGGTGTCTTTAATGTATTGTGATCCGCTATGGTAAAATGCCAATAAACAGGTTTTGTTAGCTTTATCTTTCATTTTAATTTTAAAATGATAAGAATCTTTAGAACTAGCTGAAAATGAAACAATAAAAAAGGCAATGAGT
>JAGQWA010000345.1 GCA_020437725.1 Bacteroidota bacterium
CCAAGTTTGCCACTAGATTACGTTGTTTTAGAAACCGACTCTCCTTATTTGGCACCGGTTCCGTATCGGGGTAAAAGAAATGAATCGGCTTATTTGATAAATATTGCAGAAAATTTGGCCACCATTTATGGAAAGGGACTTGACGAAATTGCCATGATTACCACACAAAACGCACTCAATATCTTCAACTTATGAAAGCATGTAATTCTCAGAAAATAATTGAGATGAAAATTGCATTAATGCTTTTAACAATTTGATAATTATTAGCGGTGAAGGTAAATAAACACGGTATTTGGATTTTTGTAACTTGCGCCGCGTATGAGCAAAGGCTCATGCAGGTATTAAGGCTTTAACATGTTGGAGAGATGCCGGAGTGGTCGAACGGGCTCGCCTGGAAAGTGAGTGTGCCCCAAAAGGGTACCCAGGGTTCGAATCCCTGTCTCTCCGCATAGAAAATGTTTACTACTTACTTAAAATAAATACAGAAAATTAACACGTTGTCATGAAAAGAACATTACTGACAATCATTCTTGCAGGCATTATGTGCTTTGGTTTTAATGCATATGCAGGAGTACAGCTAAACCAAAAAGGTGAGGCTAACAATACGGAGCAAAAGGATGACAAAGGTTCAATCAATGCAGATGAAGTTGAGCCAGCAGCAGAGAAAGATACATTAGCATCTGGTGCAGCAACTGAAGCAAGCAAAGAAACTGAAAGTGCCACAAGCGCAAGCAATAAAGAATCAAATGCGGCCAAGCCCAAGAAAAAAGACAAAGGCCTTACTGAAGTGGTAAAAGAAAAATTTATTGAAGGTGGATGGGAATTTATGTCATCAGTTCTTCTTTGTTTGGTTTTAGGCCTTGCATTCGCAATAGAAAGGTTGGTAGTTTTAACCTTAAAGCAAGTAAACCTTAAAAGATTTATTACTAGCATAGAAGGCAAATTGGCAAAAGGCGATGTAGCTGGTGCTAAAGAAATTGCCAGAAATACGCCAGGACCAGTGGCTTCTATTTATTATCAAGGTTTAGATAGAGCAGATGAAGGAATTGATGTAGTTGAAAAATCAATTGTTGCATATGGTTCAGTTCAAATGGGGCTTTTAGAGAAAGGTCTTGTTTGGATTTCATTGTTCATCTCTCTAGCACCGATGCTTGGTTTCATGGGTACGGTAATCGGTATGATTATAGCATTCGACACTATTGAAGCAATGGGTGATATTGAACCTTCAGCAGTTGCTGGTGGTATTAAGGTGGCACTCCTTACCACAGTTGCTGGTTTGATTGTAGCCATCATTCTTCAAATTTTCTACAATTTAATTGTATCTATTATTGACAATATTGTTAACCGCATGGAAGACGCTTCTATTACCTTGGTAGACATGATGATAAAATACAAAGTAGTAAAAGACTAATTATGGGAGATCAAGTAGCAGAAATAGGATTAAATATATCCTACATCCTTTTTGGGTTGGCCGTTCTTGGCGCAGTATTTTCTGCCGTTAGAGCTCTTTTAATTAACCCAAAAGCCATTATTATGGCATTAATATTTGTTGCTGCGTTTGTTGTGGTTTATTTTATTGCTGGAAGTTTTGCCACCAATGAAGTAACAGACAAATACAAGTCATTAAACATTGATGAAAACTTGTCAGAGTTTATTGGAACATTACTAAACGTGATGTGGATTATGCTGAGCCTAACTGTTTTGGCAGTTATTGCCAGAGGTGTTAAGTCTTTATTTAACTAATTAGAGTTCAATGGCAAGTAAAAAACGAGATGTTCCAGAGATTCCTTCGGGAGCCATGGCAGATATTGCCTTTCTACTTCTTATCTTCTTTTTGGTAACTACCACTATTGAAGCAGATAAGGGTATTAAAAATACCTTGCCACCAATGCCTGACCCAACAGTAGAACCACAAATAGTTAATAACAACAACAATATTTTATTTGTTAAAATTAACAGGGCCGATCAAATTTTGGCCGATGGTAAAATAATTGAAATAGGTGAATTAAGGCAGTTGTGTAAGGACTTTATCGATAACAATGGAGTGAATCCAGATTGGTCAGAATCACCCCAAAAGGCAATTATTTCTTTAAAGAATGATGTTCTTACCAGCTATGACATGTACCTACAAGTTCAAAACGAAATGCGTGCTGCTTATAGAGAGTTAAGAGAAGCCTATTCTCTTGAAACTTATGACACCCGTTATGATCTTCTTGACGATGAAAAGTTAAATGAGATTAATAAGAACGTTTATCGAATGATGATTTCAGAGGCAGAACCAAATGTTTCTGTTGTAAACTAGAACCGAATGGCAAAATTTTCAAAAAAGAAAAAGGAACAACCGGCAATACAAACATCATCGTTGCCAGATATTGTTTTTATGCTCTTGTTCTTTTTTATGGTTGCAACCGTAATTAGACAAAATCCACTTCAGGTAAGAAACAAACTACCAAATGCAACTGAGATTACAAAAATTGAAAGTAAATCGCTTACTGAATACATTTACATAGGTGCACCAAAAAACACGGCAGCCTATGGCGACGCGGCTCGAATTCAACTAAACGATGCTTTTAAGAATAAAGAAGATGTAATTCCTTTTGTTGAAGAAAAGAGACAAGAAAAGGAGCCTAAATTAAGGAACAAAATTACGTTCTCATTAAAAGTTGATTATGAAACCAAAATGGGCATCGTAACCGACGTAAAACAAGAGTTGAGAAAGGCAGAAGCACTAAAAATTCTTTACTCAGCACGTCAACGTTTAGAAAATTAAGAAGTAGTAAAACTAAATAGAAAAAGGGGCTTTAAGCCCCTTTTTTATTGCCTTAAGTTCACTAAACCTGCCAGTTATCTTCTGTCAAGGCAATCAATAATTGACTAGATCAATTCGGCCCGATTTCATTAAAGAACTGGCAGGTTTACTACTAGTTTACTTCTTCAAAAAGGCCAATGTTTTATCAAAAGCAAACTGAGCATATTCTGGCAACTGTGTTTCATTCCAAGGGTGCTTTCCACCAAAAACATGGTCGGCATTTGGTACCAAATACAATTCAATTTCAGGGTTATAAGATTTAATGTCAATTGCTTCTTGAAATTGAACCACTGCATCTTCAGTTCCATGAACAATTAGAATAGGTTTCCTGCTGGTTGAAACGGAGTTCTTTATACTCAGTTCATCCTTATGGTTTCGGTAATCATGGTATATAGAAATATGCTGCGGCATATCAACACCGGTTCGGCCATTCGGTATGTAAACAGTCTGTTTATCGTCCCACATATCATATTGGGGCTGCATAAATCGGTTTTCATAATTGTGGTAAGCCGCCCAACTCACTATGTGCGTTATTTTGGGATTTTGGCTGCCAAAATGTAAGGCCATGGTTCCGCCGCGGCTATGGCCTAAAAGCGCTATTCTCTGTTGATTGATATAACTATAGGGAATAAAGCTATTGTTAAAAAGCCAGTCGGTTACTGCTTTTAAATCCTGTTTTTCTCTTGAATAAGTGTTTACGGCAAACAGGTCTAAACGGCTAAATTGGTCAATGTCTTTAACAGACATGCCGTTATGACTTTGATTGAATTTGATGAAAATAGAACCCTGTTCAGCAAATTTTTTACCCAACAAATGCCAGTAGCCCCAGTCTTTAAAACCCTTAAAACCGTGATTAAAAATAACCACTGGTTTTGGCCCTGGTAAATTGGAGATGTATATGTCAGCACGGATAGGATTTTCGCTACCCGAATCAATTTCTACGTTTTGTATTAGTTCCATTATTATAAAAGTGTTTTTAGGTTTACTTTCGACTGAAAAATAACCCTATCCCATATCT
>JAGQWA010000346.1 GCA_020437725.1 Bacteroidota bacterium
TACGTGGGTGGAGACTCCGTGTTCATTGCCTTGTGGGATGCTGATATAATCAATGCTCAAGACTATTATCCTTTCGGAATGTTGTTGCCAAACAGAGTATATCAAGCTGATTCTACCGGAACAGGAGATTATAGGTACGCCTTTAATGGTAAGGAACAAGACCCTGAGTGGGATGGAAATGGAAATATGTATGACTATGGATTTAGGATTTACAATCCGAGAATTGGGAAGTTTTTGAGTGTCGACCCTTTGACAAGTTCGTATCCTTGGTATACCCCTTATCAGTTTGCAGGGAACACGCCTATTGCTGCAATAGACCTTGATGGGCTTGAGGAGTTTATTGTTGTTAAAGAGTTTACTGCTGCCAGTGATGGAACGACTCAGGTACTTACTAATACGACGGAAAGAGAAGTTGGTTGGGAATTGTGGGGGAAGGAAATAGTAGGCTATGAATTTATGCTGAATGGGAAAACATATACAGCGAACAGCGATCAAACCACTTTTGGGAGAGATGGTTTGGGCGAAAAACCTGGACAAGAAGGTAATTTTTCCGGAGTGCATAGCTTAACGAAAGAAGAGTTGACGCAATTGTTTGTTTATGGGTTTAATTCAATAAATAAGTATGAATCAATAGATGACGCATACTTAAATGAGTCAGTCGGAGAAGAGGCTGAATTGGATTTTAAGTTCACCCTTTATAAAGTTCTTGACATTGAAGAGAATATGTTAATAGAAATAGATGGAGTGACCTATAACCCGAATGAGGCCGGTAATTTTCTTTGGGCGGCACTTAATGAATATGCCGATGAGGTTACTGACTTGACGGCACTTTATGATCCTTCGTTCGCTGCTCAAATTATAACAATAATAGATGATCTAAGGCTTGATGAAAAATGGGAGCAGAAAGCCTTAGACGATGGTGAAAATTATGGGATAGATTTATCAGATGACAGCGAATTTAATCAGGCGGTGTATGAAGCGATTGAGAATGCGCAGATGTTCGATGATTCTTATGTAACTAAACTTAGAAATGATGATACAAGAAAAGAAGATGAATAAAATACTTTATGCTTTTATCGCGTTGCTAGTATGTGGATGCTTCAATGGGAGGGAATTTCACGGCATAGACCAATATGAAGCGTTCGTATTAGACAATGATTCTGCATTTAATTTTTTATATAAGGTAGTAGAGAAAGACACAACATGTAATCACAAGTATATCGTGTTGGATTCATTTTCTTATAACCGAAATATAATTAAAAAAAATTTTAAATATGTGGATGAAATGAAAAAGCTCAACATTTTTGAAATTTATAAAAATGACTACGAAATACGGTTTACGCTTGGAGATATTGGGTTTAAAAAAAATTATAATATATGGTATAGCTATAGAAAATCTAAGCTTAATGACACTTTGACTGCGACTGCGTGCATTCTAGGCGTAAAAGAAAACACATATTTGATATTGGAAAAGTATTAAAAAATAAGAAGATTAAATGTCTCATTGGCTCACTACAAGCAATCACACGCTAAAAGTGAACCCCGAAAGAAATTCGGGGCAGGCTCCAAGGTTGACTCGGAAAACCATGCATTACCGCACATTCTCAACGAGAAGCTACCTTTGACTTTGTAAATGAGCAAGTACAAAACCAATAAATCTGAGGCAGAAATCTTACCAAACAAACTTGGGATAAAGGATATTAAGGCGATTCAAGTAGAAGAGTTAACAGGGTTTGTATATGCTCAAGTTCATTTTATTCATAACCTAAAACAAGATACTCGATTTGATTTAGAATACCTATATTCAATACATGGAAAGGCATTGTCCCATCTATATGATTTTGCAGGCCAAACAAGACAAGTTGATATGTCAAAAGGTGGATTTCAATTTCCATCAGTAAAGTTTCTGGATGAGAACCTTCAAGACTTCGACAATCAGAAATTAAAGAAGTTTTCGGAAAAATTTTCAAGCCCACATGATTTTGTCGCAGAATGCGCTCACATTCATGCTGAACTGCTTTTCATGCACCCATTTCGTGAAGGAAATGGAAGAACTATGAGGTTGTTCGCAGATTTAATGGCACTACATCAGGGGTTTAGAGAATTCAATTGGGGAATTATACTGGACAATCGAAAAGAAGAATATATCACAGCAGTCCAATGTGCTGGAAAACTCCAATATCAGCCGATGATTGATTTAATGACAGAAGCTTTTAACGAGAAAGGTTCAATTCTTTAAGTGCGGCTTTTGCAATTCTCTCTACAGTTGCTTTAGGCACCTTAATACCTTCAATTGCGAATGACTCTTTTGTAGATTTAATGATTCGTTCTAGACTAATGCTTAAAACTGCATCTTTACTTCTGTATGTGATTTCTGTGTGTTTCAATAGAGCCTTGTGTCTAGCAATGTATTTGCTAAATCTGTCTTTCAAAAATACGCATTTCAATCTTCTCAGAGAAAAGCTCTTCTAGGCGGTTTACAATTGCTCAATAAGGTTTGAGTTAGAAGTTCTGAACTCATTATTGTTTTGATCGATAAGCGTTAAAACCACTGAGCTTTCTTCTTTGCCAAACTTGAACTTTCTTAAGTCGGCGCGCATATAAATTGCGGTTTTTGGCCGCCCTGAGTTGAAACTCAGGGTAATAAAATGTTTGCTACGCAATGGTTTTTGGTTTCATTCGGCTTTAGTTACTTTTTGATCAAGCAAAAGGTAGGAGCAGGTAATCACTAAAGCCCAAGCATCCATAATAAAAGCTATATTAGCGTTTAAAATCCCGAAACCTGGAAACAGGTATTCGGGAAGTTAAGAAATCATTTGGGTAACGTATTAGCCACCATATTAGACCGCCGCACCTTACATGATGTAGATACAGGTTACGTGGGTGGAGACTCCGTGTTCATTGCCTTGTGGGATGCTGATATAATCAATGCTCAAGACTATTATCCTTTCGGTATGTTGTTACCAAACCGGGTTTATCAGGCAGATTCTACTGGAACAGGAGGTTATAGATACGCCTTTAATGGTATGGAAAGGGACGATGAATGGAATGGTGCCGGGAATGCCTACGATTTTGAGGCTAGGATTTATGATGCGAGATTAGGCAGGTGGTTGGCGATTGATCCATTGGCGAGCAGATATCCATTTGAGTCAGGATATGTATTTTGTTCCAATATTCCTTTAAAATATAAGGATCCAAATGGAAAAAAGAAAACCTTAACCATCACTTACAAAGACCACAAAACAGGAGAAACAATTCAAGAGGTTGTTGTTGAAACGAATGAGATTGCAGTTGTATGGGATGGTGGTAATGGACATAGATCGCCAAGTGAATATGAGTTTTGCGACCTTGTCGCGACTCAGGTTATTTATTTTGATCAAGAGAAAGGTGAAGTTACCAGTCGCGAGAAAGAGGAATCTGAACTTGGAATTATTCGTATGACTTCTCAATTTCCCTTTTTGGGAAAGCGTAGGGTAGATGATGGAGAGTTAGACGATTATGAAGGAATCATGTGGACAAAAAGCGGTGGGCAAGGGCAAGAAACTCGCACATCTTCAAAATTTGTGATAGAAGATATAGACTTATTGATGGCTACCTTGGGCGCTGGAAATAGTGCTGCCAGCGCTATGAGGGCCAAAGATTTTTTGGAAATAATTAAGTATTTAACTGCTGCTTTCGATATTGCAAATGATGGTCAATCTCACTTGGCTCCATTTTCAATCGAAAAATTTATGCAGCAGAGTCGTTTAGTATATGAGTGCACAACAATGGATGGTTTTGTTGATTTAAATGGAAATCATATTCTGACACTTGATG
>JAGQWA010000347.1 GCA_020437725.1 Bacteroidota bacterium
CAAAAAATTTCTCCATTTTTGGTAGGTATATTAACAGGTCACTCCCTATGGTTTGAGCTACGTGCCTTTGTTTATTTTTTTTCGCGATGGCAGCAGTAACTATTGATGTTTCCAATCCTATTGAATGAAGGATATCAAAATTTTCAAGTTGATGGAACAAAAGGGATGTCGCCAAACGTTGCCATATAATTAGATTAAATGCATTTAAGGCAGAGAAATTTACTGGAATCCATGGCAATGCAACAACCACAACTTCTATACCTCTATAAAATTTGCGTTGTATTGCTTTTCTTCCCGGGATCCAAAACCTAAAATGAAAAACGACAACCTCGGTATATTTTTGTAAGCCTGCAACAGCTCGAAAATTAAAAATGCTCTTCGATGGGTTATCTTCAGAAGGAAACCCTCCGGTTAAAATTGCGACCTTCACGATTTCAGCTTGCCTGCTATTAGTTTAATTCCTGCACTTAACCTATTTAGCAAACTTTGTTGATATTTTGTAAATAAATCAGAATACTCTTTTAGAATTTGCTCTCCGGTAATTGAAAAAAGATAGTCTAACTGAACTATATGAAGGTTGTGGTACATCATACTCGCAATGTAGTGAGGAGGTTTATCGTCTACCCAATAAACCGACCAATTTCCCTGATCAAACATAGGAAGCGCTTGTTTTAAGTACTGGACGCCATCTTTAAAAAGTCTATTTGCCTCAGTTATTTCAGGAGCTACTTTATCAATCTCGTAAAGACCTACTAATGCATAACACATGCCATTTAAAATATGTTTACCTGGCATAATTGCCATTTCTTCATACCAGTATATGGATTGAGAAGTGTTGAATTTCCCTAGTACTCCATTTAAAGCTACAGGCACTTTAAATGCTTCAATAACTTTCTTAGCAAATTCAATCAATTCTCGATCTTTAGAAAGTTCATAGCATCTTGCAATAACGCTTAGAGCTTCACCTTGATTCATTGCAGATAATGAGCCTAGACCCGGGAAAACGATTCCCCCATAATCTGTAGGAATATTATTTTTCTTCAAGTAATTTAATGTAGCCCACAAAGGTTTGGTAAAGTCATGTTCTCCACTTTCCAAATACATCTCCCAGTTGGCTAAAGCATAAGAACAAATGGTTGTGTAATTGTATACTTTAGATCCGGCAACTATCCGTAATGGGATACCACTTTCATCAAATTTATCGTAGTGATTTTCAATAAGCCTGTCTTTTAAGTGCATTCCCAAAAAGGCCCCTAATTTAGAATCTACCTTCCATTTGCTATTTTCAATTTTTCGCCAGTAGGCTTGCCTGGGGTATACGTAAACTGAAAACTTATGAAACTTATCTGTTAGACTCATTTACAAGCAAGGTAAACTCGGTAACAAAAGAACAATTAATCGGCTCTCAACACTACGTAATAAAAATTAATAAGCTTTTGGAGATCAATGTGATAACCATACTCCTGTTCCAGAGCCAGCCTACCATTTTTACCCATATTATGAGCCATTTCAGGGTTGGCCAACAAATCATTAATCCCTCGTGCAATATCTTTAGGAGACTCCGAATTTACTACTAAACCACACCCAGTTTTTTCAACTATTTTTCTTAATTCAGGAAAATCAGATACCAAAACAGGAATTCCACAATACATATATTCAAAAAGTCTGTTAGGAATACCTACCTTATTATTAGCGTTATTTTTATAGAAAACACAACCGCAAAATGCCTGAGCAATACGTTCAAAATTTTGCTCCCATGGCACCATACCTTCAAGTTTTAAAAATTGGGATACACCATCCTGATCTGCCTGCATGTTCATTTCGTTTTCTATGCCATTTATGTACCTCCCCACGAACTGAAATATGGGTATTACTTCGTCTATTTTCCTAACATACTTAATAGCCTTAATTGTTTGAAGACAATTTCTGTCGTGAGAATGTGTGCCTGAAGTAACCACCAAAGGTATCTTTGAATTCTCACCCGAGGGCAATTTGAATCCATTTAATCGTTCCAAATCAGTACTATTTCTTGTTATTTCAATTGGAACTACCACACTTTCAAATAATTCTTTCATCGACTCTGATACAACAGTTATTCCATCAAGTCTGTTAATAATCCTTTTTTCATAAGTTCTAAACCATGTGCCCAGGAAAGTTGGCAACCCCCAGTTCACGAATCTACCTGCATAATTTTCATGAATATCATATATCAAAGCAGCTTGGGGACAAGCCTTTCGTAACAATTGGATATGCGGCAGAATGTCAGGATCGTGAAATTGATATACATTGGCATTTAATTCAATTGCTTTTTTTATAACATTTCGAGAACCAAAAACTCTTCTTTTCAGACCAGAAATTTTGGGCATCAGATAAATAGTAACACCAATTGAGCAAAAGGTTGAATATTCAGCAGCACCTCCCAAAGCTATTAAATGAACGTCATGCCCCATTCTGGCCAGTCCTACGCATGCACGTTGAAATATCCTGTCATCATTCCAGTTGTGCATACTTGTAATATGACATATTTTCAATTTCATGTTAAGTCAAATTTACTTTTTCGACCCCCAAACACTAAAAGTGACGTATAGCAAAATAGGCCCTTCCCAACAGCGTTTTAGGGATTTGAATTCGATAAAGTAAATTGGGCTTTCCACCCATCATCTTATAAAAATTGGCAACACCAGGAATATTGCTACCCTCAAAATCGAAGCTAAGGTTTTTCTGTATAGCTTTTCTAACAGCCAGGTAAGTAGTTAAAATGTTTGCTTTATCAAATAATATATTAGCATGACGATTAGATGCATTAACCAAATGGTAAGCAAATGTTTGATCAAATGGACAAAATGCACCTGCCAATGGGTTGCCATGCAAATCCGAAATTAACAATGAGTATGAATTAGTGTCGTCATGAGACTCCATTATTTTACTGAGTATTTTGGTATATGGCCTAAATTTATTTCTTTCAGCCACTTTGTTTTGAAGCCACAAAATAGTTTCATTACAATCAGAACCTTCTTTTAACGTAAGAGTTCCATTATCAAGTTCAGTTAATAGCTTTTTCAGATAGCGTTTTTTTGAAGAATGCACGCTGTTAATATTATAATTCGAATCTTTTTGTACAATATAAGTTTGACTTGTCAATACCGAAGCTCCAACTTGCTTATAGGGGAGAATTTCCTTACCTGAGAGTGGAAGCATGAATTCGATTAAAGAAAACTTATTTACATTTAATAACAATTGAGTTATTGCATCGCCAACATCAAACCCAGCGCTTTCATCTACAACCGGCCCATAGATATGACAGTAAGGAGGTCGATGATAGGCTATTAAACCCATTTTACTTACGACAACCAAGGGTAAAATTCCAACAATCTTTTTTTCTGTTGTTGAACAAACTATATATTCCAATTTTTCTCCAACAGCACTCAAAAACTGCTTTTGTTGAAAAACAGTACCATATTGCTTAATAAAATCATTTAATTCAGGACTTGCACCAATTTCATCGTGCAAGACCCTGAAACATTCTAAGCTGGAATTGGTTTTCAATATTCTAATTGTTCCGAAACATTACGTTTCGGTAGTGCTGCGAAAGTTATTTATGAATCTTGGATATTTGAACAGGCCTCCTGCAATCCTGATTTGGTATGGAACTTCAACTATTTGAAATCCATAGCTTGTTTTGAATTTATCTAATGATGGGCGATTACTCTTGCCACCATACCAAAGTTCTTTAACAGTGCCTCTGGCACTCAAGTCTGTTATAATATGATATAGTATGGCATCAATAGGGCAATTATTTAGAAGATCT